>JBDUEG010000116.1:0-9301 GCA_040002575.1 Ginsengibacter sp. | reverse complement strand
GGCGAAAATGCAATAGATTCTACATAAGATTCTTCTTTAAATTCATTAATCATTTTTCCATTAATACTCCACAGTCTTGCAACACCATCCCTTGACCCGGTAACAATATATTTTCCGTTCCGGGAAATTGCAGAACAAAAAAGTTGCGAAGGATCTTTGAATTTCTGTATAAGTTTTCCCTCCAGGTTCCATAGCCTTGCAGTGCTATCCCTTGAAGACGAAAGAATACTCCTGCCATCTTCAGAAAAGGCTATTGAATTAATAGAACTGTTATGTGTTCCTATAATCTTATAAAAAGAATTATCACGGTATATTTTATAAACCGCTTCTTCAGTGGTGGGGTCATGGCGCTTTTGTAAGGCCGCATTTGCTAATTGTAAACCCAGGGTAGGATCATATTCCGCGGCGCCTTTCGCTTCTGATAACAGGTAATTTGTTTCAGCAATTCCCTTTTGATTTATAGCGATGGCAGTTTGTTCAACAGCAATTCTTTCCTGTTTAATTGCATTATCCCTTTCAATTTGGGCAGTATCTTTTTGAAGCCTTGCGATGATAGCGGAGCTGTCGGCCTGGCGACGGGCCATAAGAGCAATGTCTCTCTGTTCTGTTGCTATTTTACTTTGTCTGTTGGCGAATTTCGCGCTGCTATCGGCTTTCTTCCTGCTCTCTTTTGCCTCAGCAGTTCTTTCATTCGCTTCAATTCTTTTACTGTTCGCAAACCACGCTGCTCCACTTGCGGCAATAAACAATAATACAAGAAGAGCAATTGCTCCATTCCTTATTCTTATCAGCCTGTTGTGTGCACTTACCTCTTCACCGGCCAGGTCTTTTGGTTCTTTACCATGTAATTGCGCAGCTAGTTTTAATACCTCTTTTTTAAAAATCGGGTTGTTAAGTGAAATATCTTTTTCTGCACGGGCAAAGCGAAGATCAATGTAGAAAGGCTCTTCTTTAAACTTGCCCTCAAGTACATCAGGTAGAGAGTTAGCGTCTTTATCGAAAAACGATTTCGTAGTATCGTCCCATATTATATTGCCATCAGTTAATACAATTAATAATTTATCGATTGACTTATTTTCCAGCCAATAAGCAACTTCTTTAATGGCCCACTTCGAAGAGGCAGATAAAGGTGAAGCCAGATAAACAAGGTATTCTGATTGTGCAAGCGCTGCCTCAATGCTTGACCACAGATGCGGGGCAGCAGTAAGACTGTTCTCATCCCGAAAAATATTTAAGTATCTTATTTTATACCATGGCTTGGCAAATTTCTCAAGTGCCGTTTGTAAGGCCGGCGCCAGTTTACCATCTGCAGTATGAGAATACGAAATGAATGCATTGTACATTTCAGTTAGTTCATTTATTCCTGTGGAAAGCTTCTTACACTTTAATTGGTAGTAAGAGCTTAATCAATAATTAAAACTAATGAATTGCAATAATGCAGACAAAACTTGATAGCCGTATTGACTATATCACCGGATTATTTGAAGTCGGGAAAGTGTGGTGCGAATGCGCAACGTGATGTCGTTAAGAGTAGGTATAATTAAAATGTCGAACCAGTTACATCACGGAACGAAAGAAATCATTTAGCTCTTTCTTCAATTATTTCCTTTAATGCAGCACATAATTCATACTCTTCTTTTTCTATAGCTCTGCTTAAATAGTTTCCGAGGTCGTGTGTTGAACTCGTTCTAAAGATGTCTCTATAGTCATCTAATCTAAATGACCTGAGAATTCGTTGGTGTGTTTTATCAGCGGATTCAAAAATCGCTAACACTTTTTCAAAACCATCTACTATCATTTTTTTTGCTTATTAACTTACAACGTCGCTCTTTGAGTAATTATTATTTTATCACTTTACTATTTTTGACGAAGAAGTTTATAGCTATCCTGAAACAAGGCGGTTAAGGAAATTAAACGAGCCTTAATATTATTAAGTTGCAGGAACAAACAGTATAATTCCGGTATCTACCTGCTCTCCGTGAACAAGAGTATTTTTTCACCTCCCTGGTTTACCCGGTAGTATTTGCCATCATCAATAAGCAGTGCTTCTGACTTACCTGCTGTATGATGAACATCTATATCCAGCAGTTTACCTTTGTACCACAAACTTATGGTATCGGCTACTATGGTATGGCCGGTTATGATATGATTAAGGTCGTAGCGAGAAAGTATGTCGTCAATGAGTAAAGGGATGTTAGGCTTATTTTTTTCATAGTAGCCGCGATACCAGAAAGGGCCATCGTCCCCGACAAGAATAGCTGACCTTTCATCCTTATAATTTAAGGTTGAGTCGGAATAATACGGGCGTGCCAACGAATTTATTTCATCGATGGATATGTTTAAATCATTAACCCTCGCTGATATACCGCCATGGGTAAAGAGCAAGTCGCCAATTTTTTCAGTGATCTTTTTTGTTCGCAACCACCTTCCGAGTTCAGAACTTTCGTCATAAAGTGAGACGTAACTCCTGTTCAGGAGTTTTGCATTGTTGAGATACTTTTGATCAGTATATCGCAGGTCGCCACTAAGATTCATTATTTCATGGTTGCCCAAAATGAAGTGAACATATCCTCCCGCAGCCTTTGCTTTTTCTTCGAGATAATAAATGAGCCAAAGTATCTCGGTAACTTGTTGACCGCGGTCAAAAAAATCACCTACCAATACAAGGTGTCCGTTACCAAAGGTCCAGTTGAGAGACTCATCAATTACTTTAGCCGCCAATAAAAGTTTTCTAAAAGCACCAAAATTGCCTTCTATATCGGAGAGCGCCAGCAGCTTTTTTACTTTCGGGAATTCACATTTTTCGCTTTTTAATTTTTTCTTTAGCCTTACCTCGAATTCTTTACCCGGAATATCTGTCATTACTTTCAGCGACACGTCTGCAATATTTTGCAATGAAAAGGTATCCGTTTTTACCAGCTTCGCTTCACTGTTTTCCATTATGTAGCTTACAGAAACTTTACCCGGGCTATATAAAACATAAGGTCCGTCCGTTTGTACTTCCTGTTGTTTATGCAAATCATCTTTGCCGTGCACCCCGGTAAAAGGTTTCATGATTGTAAGAATAAAAATTAATGGAAACGCAATCAATATTTTTTCCATATGCTAAAAGAATTTATACAATTATAGTACTACCCAACAAGCGAACCAAATCCTTTTATTGACGATAATTACTTATAAAAGGTTTGCTGTAACGTGATAACTATTGTTGCGTAGCGCGATAAATCGCAACAGAAATTAAAACACCAGGAATGTGAGTGGAGTATATTTGAAAAAATGACTATGGAAGACAAAGAAGCATCACTTAAAGAAATAATAACTAAAGCTGAAGAAGCCGGGAGGAATAAAGATACAAGCAGTGCCATCCAGTTGTATAAAGAAGTATTGCAACAGGACGATCTTTATATACTTGCTTACGACAAACTTATGAAGCTTTACCGCCAAAGTAAAGATTTCAAAAAGGAGATGGCGATAATTAATAAAGGAATCAAGGCATATGAAACTTATTACCGTAAGCACCAGCCAAAGCATTCTAAAAGTGTGAGTGAGTTAAGCGAAAAGCTGAATAAAGCCTTTGGGTTTATTGATAAGAAAGGGATTAAAACCTATAGTCCGGAACCTATAGGTAAGTGGCAAAAGAGAAAGGCTATCGTTCAAAAAAAATTAGGCTGACTTTACATCAACTCGTCGTTTATCATCATGCAGTAAGTAGCACCTCCTGATGTTGCAAGTAATATTTAATCCTTCTCTCTTAATTTTGCGTGATGGAATTAGGCATCAGTACTTTCGTGGAGTTAACTCCGAACCCAATTACCGGCGACACTATCAGCCCTTATCAACGTTTCCAAAATCTAATAGAAGAAGTTGTACTATCCGATCAGTTAGGTCTGGACGTGTTTGCAATAGGTGAACATCACCGGCCAGACTTTCTTGTTTCCTCACCAGCTACCTTACTGGCAGCAGCGGCTGTAAAAACAAACAACATAAAACTGTCGAGCGCAGTAAGCGTACTTAGCTCTGATGATCCTGTTCGTGTGTTTCAGCAGTTCGCGACAGTCGATCTTCTTTCTAAAGGAAGGGCAGAGATTATGGCAGGCAGGGGATCTTTTATAGAATCCTTTCCTTTGTTTGGTTACGACCTTAAAGATTATGATACCCTCTTTGATGAAAAACTGAGAATGCTTGTTGCTATTAATGAAAGTGAAAAGATTACCTGGAAAGGAAAGCATCGTGCCGCGATACAAAATCTTGGTATTTATCCAAGGCCCTACCAAAAGAAATTACCTATATGGGTGGCAATAGGGGGTACTGCTTCATCGGTTTTAAGAGCCGCAACCCTGGGCCTGCCGCTTACCATTGCAATCATCGGCGGCACTCCCGATCAGTTTGTTCCTCATACAGAATATTATCGCAATGAATTTGTAAAAGCTGGCCACGATATTTCAACTCTTCAGTTATGCATAAATTCCCATGCTTACATTGCTGATGATTCCCAACAGGCGGCTGATGAATTCTTCCCGGTGTATGCTTATGTAATGAGTAAAATAGGACGCGAACGTGGCTGGCCACCTACTACCCGTGAGCAGTTTGAATTTATGCGCAGTCCCGGAGGATCACTATTGGCTGGCAGCCCGCAACAAGTAATTGATAAAATTTTGTACGAGCATGAATTGTTTGGCAACACACGTTTCATGGTGCAGTTTAGCGTAGGTACTTTACCACATAAACAAATGATGCATGCTATAGAATTATTTGGAAATATTGTTGCACCCGCCGTGCGCAAAGCCTTACAGCCTGCCATTTCTGCAAAGTAAGAGGCTCTTTATTTCTCATGAAAAGTTATCTCATCGTTACCCGGCTTATTGCTTGTCAATTTTATCCGCGGCTAATAATTGAAATCTTCCGGCTCACCAAGTAGCTTGCGGCCAAGAAGTACCAGGTCGTTATAAAAATCAGCATTTCGCCGGCTGTTGTCCCTTTCTGGAAAAGTAATATCCAGGTCGAGGTTCATTTTATATTGATCGTAGGCAGCAGGAAGGCTCTCTGCTATTTTTATACTGCGGTAGTTGGCAGCAGCAATTTGTGTAGCCTCTATCCAGCTCATATTTTCAGGTACCGCCACATCTTCTTCAGCATACATAAGTATATCGAGGTCCTCTCTCATCATATCTTCCCGTTCATTGAAGGTGGTCCAGTTATCCCACACTTTCAGCATGTCCCTGTTTTCGTTGTCTTCAAACGCATGCATAAATGCATTGAGATTGTTATCTGCATACTCATTAAAGAAAGCGCCTTTTTCAGCGGCTAAGGACGGGTTATCGTCGAGGGCTTTCTTCTCAGCCTCCAGAAATAGCCGGCTTCTTTCCTTATTGCCTTCTAAAAAATAATAAACATTCTTTTCTTTTTTAATATCAGGCATGGTAAGCTCGACGCCATGTCCCGTGCGGCTGAAATAATACATGTACCACTCGGGAACGTTTCGGCCTGTATCTTCTTCACTTGTGTAAGCCTCTCTTATTGCCTCAAAATCCTGCCAGTCTTCTATAAATATAAACGGGCTGTGGTTTACCTCAGGCGACATAAGGTAGTCGCAGTAGAGTTCTATGTCTTCTTTAGTTACGGGCTCGAGGAAACGGGCATTTAATACATTGTCTTTCCAGTAGATAAAATCGAAAATGGTGCGTACATCATTAGTGGGTTCATCTATAGCGCCCGCCCTGTAATTGCATTGGTACAGAAAGAGCTTGACTTGTTGTATTTCCTCAAGGCGCTTTATCGCTTCATTCTCCCAAAGCATTTCCATTCGCTCCATCTCAGTTTTAAATCCCTGGCCGCTTATGGTCCAAACTGCTTTTTTAGTAGCGTATATTTTTACAAACGATTCCACAGAGGAAAGTGAATAGCCGTTGAAAAAACTGCTGAAGTTTTCTTTTGCTTTAATTTCGGCGATAAATTTTTCTATAAGCTCTTCCCGGTTTACATTTTCATTTTCCATTACATCGGTTAGTTTAGATTCTTGTCAGCCAATATGATATCATTTCTGCGGTATACACAGGCCTTTTACATCGCCTATAAAACTGATTCTATTAATAACATATTGTAACGGAGTAATACTAATTGTGAGATTTTCAAAAAGAAGGCTAGACTACTCCATCTACTATTTAATTGTATTTGCACAAATATTTGGAGTAAAACGAATTTATGCAGTCTCGCATAACATTTCGCTTGATTACATCATTGAAAGTGATGATTTATTTACCTGGTTAAAAATATCAATTAGCTTTTGTATTGCAGCTTTTCCCGCATCACCAAGATGTAATGAGTAATCATTTACATAAAGGTCTATATGCTTTTTCATCACTTCAACTTCCATCTCCTGTGAATGCTCTTGCACATATACGGGTAAGGAAGGGTAGTTGCTGAAGGCGTATTCAATGCTTTGTCTTATAAGATCATCAACTTTAGCTGCTATTTTTTTATCAATCTTTTTATTCGCGACAATACCACCTAACGGTATAGGGCAGCCTGTTTCTTCCTCCCAATAATTTCCAAGGTCGATTATTTTATACAATCCCTTTGCAGCATAAGTAAACCGGTTTTCATGTATTATAACGCCTAAGTGATTTTCTCCGGAGCTTAGCACAAAGCTTTCTATCTCGTCGTATCGTTTTGATACTTTATTCTTAGCGTTTGGAAAGGCTAATGAAAAGAGAAGATGTGCAGTTGTGTTTTCACCGGGTATGGCGATTACACAATCGTCAACTTCCGCAAATGAAATGGGCTTCCGGGAAATGAGAAGCGGCCCAACACCTCTTCCCAGTGCGCTGCCACTGTTTAAAACTGTATATGATTGCAATACAAGCGGCAATACACCATAACTAATTTTTGTAAAATCTAACCTTTGTTTGAGAGCCATTTGATTCAGCGTTTCCACATCTTCCAGGTATACCTCGAATTCTATTCCATCGGTATCAATTTTTTTATTGACCAAGGCATCGAAAATAAAAGTATCGTTTGGGCAGGGTGAAAACCCTAATGTAAAATTCATATTCATGTAAAATTTTCAATTAAATCTTCTAACGCCATATTAAGGGAAGTAATGGCTTCCTTCATTTTCCATTTTGTTTTGTCACGCTCACCAACAACGTTTGAGATACTTCGTAGTTGCAAAAACTTTATTTTTTTCTGAAGGCAGACGTAATGGAAAGCTGCACCTTCCATACTTTCAACATCAGCATTAAATTTGCCGGCTAATGTTTTTAAATAAATTTTATCATCCGTAATCTTGTTTACAGTAACCGCTTTTGCGGTAGGAAAGGTGCCACCATTAATCATTTCATGTTCATTCATCAGCCAGCCGTTCTTATATGGAAATTCATTTTCATCAGCAAATCCCAAATTAAAAAGTGTTTTGAAATTGCCACCTTCATCGATGCCTATATCAGCAAAAGTATCGGTGTCAATTAGGAAGACATCAGTTTTTTCAAAATTTTCTTTAAAGGTTCCCGCTATGCCTGCCTGTATCACAAGGTCATATTTCGCCTGCATTAGTTTTTGATGAAGGCTGAAAAGTGTCGATGGAATTCCAACACCCGTAATAAGTGTATCTATTGTATAATTAGTTGCGAGGAATGGCGCTATTTCTAATTTAGTTGCTGCAACGACTAATAAATCCATACAGCAAATCTCGCACTTAGCCATCGTATTTTAAGTTTCTGAAGCTACCTTTGCGAAAATTTTTGAAGAGAATGGTGTATTTAACAAGGATTGAACATTTTAATGCTGCGCATAAACTGTACAACCCGGAGTGGAGCAAGGAAAAAAATGAAAATGTTTTTGGAAAGTGTGCAAATGAAAACTGGCATGGTCATAACTACGAATTATTTGTAACCATAAAAGGAGAAGTAGTTGAGGAGACAGGATTTCTTTTTGATGTAAAAATTTTAAGCCAATTAATTAAGCAATTTGTTCTTGATAAACTTGATCATAAAAATTTAAATGTTGATGTGGAATTTTTGAAAGGTAAAATGTGCACTACAGAGAATCTTGCAAAGGCAATTTGGAATCAATTGTATCCACATTTACCGCCGCCTGTAAAACTGCATTGTATAAAGCTTTATGAAACACCGCGGATTTATGTAGAATTTTTCGGTGATTAATTTTGTATTTTTTATTTTGAAGACATGAATAAGAAAGTATCGGTTTATAGAAAAGAGCATTTTAATGCAGCGCATCGCTTAAACAATCCTGCATGGGACGAACAAAAAAATGATCGCATTTTCGGTAAATGCAACAATCCTTCTTATCATGGGCACAATTATGAAATGGAAGTAAAAGTCACCGGCGTGCCTGACCCTGAAACGGGCTATGTAATTGACTTAAAAATGCTCAGCGATATTATAAACGAAAATATAATAGAGAAGCTGGATCATAAAAATCTAAACCTTGATGTGCCCGAGTTTTCTCAACTGAACCCAACTGCCGAAAATATTGTTATAGTGATCTATGATGTTCTGCGGGAGAAAATAAACAGCGATCTTGAATTGCAGGTGCGGCTGTATGAAACTCCAAGGAATTTTGTAGAATATCCTGTAGCATAAATTCATTTCAAAAAATTATTTTTAATGGCATATAAAAAGACTGAAGAGTACGATACCGATGTCACAAACGGTTTAATAAAAAACTATAAAGAAGCGCTTAATCTTATTGGAGAAGATCCCGAGAGAGAAGGCCTTTTGAAAACACCTGAAAGGCTTGCAAAGGCTATGCAATTTGCCACGCAGGGATATCATGGTGATGCAAAAGCTATATTGAATTCCGCAAAGTTTCATGAAGAAATAAGCGAAATGATTATAGTGAAAGACATAGAGTTGTACAGCATGTGCGAACATCACATGTTGCCGTTTTTTGGCAAGGCGCATATAGCCTATATTCCAAATGGCTGGATCACGGGATTGAGTAAAATTGCCCGCGTTGTTGATATATACGCAAGAAGGCTGCAGGTACAGGAACGCCTTACTACCCAAATACTTCATGCTATCCAGGAAACTTTAAATCCTTTAGGCGTAGCCGTTATTATTGAAGCATCACATTTATGTATGATGATGAGGGGCGTTCAAAAACAAAATTCCGTTACTACAACTTCTGCTTTTTATGGCGAGTTTGAAAAGCAAACGACAAGAAGCGAATTCATAAGTCTCGTAAAAGCAGATCTAATAAACAGAAGATAAAATAGTAAACTCCTGCTATGAAGCATGCATATATTTTTCCGGGGCAAGGCTCACAATTTAGCGGGATGGGC
>JBDUEG010000115.1:0-9319 GCA_040002575.1 Ginsengibacter sp. | reverse complement strand
TAGGCAGTACGGGTTATTATATAATTGTAGTAAATGCAAATGATGACGCAACAGATAACAATACTATAAAGATAAATGGTGCTGCAAACCCTGTAGTATTTGGATTTACCACAAGTCCTACTGTAGTGAACAGCCAGACAGATGCAGCCGGAATACAAACCATACAGGCTGCTGACATTACTTTGAGTACAATACCAGTGTCTACAAATACTTTTCCACTGGGAACCAATAATAATATTGTTTACGTAGCTCAGATGTCAGTAGCAACTGAGCCAGTAACCGTAAATAATATCCAGTTCACGTTAGGTGGTACTCATGATGCCAATGATTTGGCTACTGTGCTGGTTTATTTTAATGGTACATCACCAACCTTTTCAGGAAGCAGCTTCCTGGGTTCAGGCGTAGCCACTTTTGCTGCACCGCATACGTACAATATTAATGTTTCCAGGACCATGGCGATAGGCAGTACGGGCTACTATATAATTGTAGTAAATACACTATCATCTGGCACTATCGGAAACACAGTGAAAATAGATGGCGGAGCTAATCCGGTAATTTTTGGATTTACAACGGTTCCAAATGTGACAGACAACCAGACAGACAATGGTGGCTTGCATACATTGCCAATAACTTTTATAAGTGTGAGAGCTTATGAAAAATCTACTGGTGTGAATATAGAATGGAAAGTTGCAAATGAATTAAATACAGATAAATACTTTGTTGAAAAATCTTTTGATGGCAGAACTTTTAATTCAATTGGATATATAAGGGCAACAGGGAGTGCTACAGATATGACAACCTATAACCTGGATGATACAAAGCCCTTCACAGGTGATAATTTTTATCGTATAAGTGCTTTAAGCAAAGATGGAAAAACAGAATACAGTTCCATAGTAAAACTTAATCTTAATAAGAACATACAAGGAATATCAATTTATCCAAACCCTATTAGCAAAAAAGGTACTTTGAATTTACAATTACAAAACTTAAGCAAGGGCACTTATGTGATAAGTCTATTTAATCAACACGGCCAGGAATTGATAAAACAAGGGATTACGCATGAAGGCGGTAACAGCGTACGGACGATTGCATTACCAAAAATAGCAGATGGAATGTATTTTATAGAAGTAAGAAATGCCGATACAAGATTAGTTACAAAAATAATTATTCAATAGTATACGGATGATTCCTAGCATCTTACCAGCATACTAACAACAGACTTGAGTCGCAAACCAGGAAGGTTCTATAAATTTCTTTCTATTTTAAACCTTTCACTAGAACTTTCCTGGTTTTTGCTTAACTCATTATCAATTGTTACAAACCATGTCCTTTCAGAAAATAAAGCGCCACATTAAAAAATATGATTAGCCCTGTGACATCTACCAATGTTGCAACGAATGGTGCAGATGAAGAGGCCGGGTCAGCACCTAATTTTTTTAATAGTATTGGCAGCATGCTTCCGGTAAGTGAACCCCAGAGTACGACACCCACGAGTGAGAAGCTTACTGCCAGCGCAATAAGGAACCAATTAATTCCATAAATATCCGCGATCACTCCATGATTCATAAGTGTATGCCAGACAAATATTCGCATAAATCCAATGCACCCAAGAATTAAACCCAGCATAAGTCCCGAAAGGATTTCCCTTCGCATAACATGCCACCAATCAGAAATTTTAACTTCACCCAATGCCATTGCCTGGATAATTAAAGTGGATGCCTGGGAACCGCTGTTGCCACCGCTGCTCATTATCAGCGGAATAAAATTAGTGAGTACAATCACCTTTGAAAGCTCATCATTATAATAAGCCATTGCTGTAGCAGTCAGCATTTCACCTAAAAAAAGGATGATAAGCCATCCCACTCTTTTTTTTACCAGCCCAAGAAAAGGTGTTTCGAGATAAGGTTGGTCAAGGGCTTCAGCTCCACCGATTTTTTGTATGTCTTCGCTAAATTCCTCGTTGGTTATCCAAAGTACATCATCGATAGTTACAATACCAAGAAGCACGTTATAATCATCTACCACGGGTAAGGCTACCCGGTTATTCATTTTAAAAACTTCATTAGCTGTTTCCTGGTCATCGTTTACATTCAATTCGATAAACCTGCCATCCATCATTTCGCTGACTTTGCGTTCAGGCGGAGCTAATAAAAATTCTCTTAGCCTTATATCATCAAGCAACTCACCATGCTTGTTTATAACGTAAATCACATCAATCGTCTCAGTATCTTTTCCTACACTTCTTATAATATTGAGTACTTCGGCAACGGTGTTATATTCATGTATATATACATAGTCCGGCGTCATGAGCCTGCCCACGCTATTTTCCGGATAGCCAAGAAGCGACAGCGTAATTTTTCTTTCTTCGGGGTCCAGGGTCTTTACTAATTCCCGCACTACTTCGTTAGGAAGATCTTCCAGGAATGCTGTCCGGTCATCAGCCTGCATTTCATTTAGTAGCTCAGCGCTTTTATGCGGAGGAAGATCTTTAATAATTCGCTTCTGAGTAGAATGTTCAAGAATTTTAAAAAGGCCAACAGCCCTGTGAATTGTAAGCGAAAGAAAAATCCCGATCTCCTTTTCCTCATTATCTTCAACGAGTTCAGCAACATCACTAATATTTTGCTGATTTAGAAATTCGCTAATCTCAGCATCGTTGCCTGTCGCGAGAACTTCTTCATATTTTTCCTGAACTGAAACTTCTTCTTCTGTCATACAAATTGGCCCTGCTGATTTGTCGCAAATTAATTTATTTTACATAAGTGAGTCATTTAACGGTATGATAAAACATTATTTAATCATAAGTGAAACTTCCTCAAAAGGAAGAGGCGTTTTCAGTAAAGAAAAAATTGATGCAGATACGGTAATAGAAAATTCACCGGTAATTGTAATGAGCGCTAAAGAAAGGACGTTGCTTGATCAAACTTTGCTGCATGATTACATCTTTGAATGGGGGGATAGTAAAGACAAATGTTGTATGGCGCTTGGGTATGTTTCAGTTTATAATCATAGTTACCAAAGCAATTGTGAATACTTTATGGATTTCAAAAACGAAATGATAGAAATAAAAACAATAAGGCAGATTGAAAAAGGAGAGGAGCTCACAATTAATTATAATGGCGACTGGGATAACAACAAGGAAATTTGGTTTGAAGCGGGGTAAGCGTTAAAACCAAGAAGGTTTTTTAGGGGAATATGTGTGTAAAGTGTCTTCTATAAAACCTTCTTGGTTTGGCTGGTCGCCTAAAAACAAAATTCAAATTCTGGCCGTTATTTATTATAAATACCTTAAAATTTAAACGCTAAATTTTTAATTCAATAATGAGTGCTAATTTTATAAAAATTTAAAAAAATGGATATTACGAAAAGAGATACAATTACAGATTATACAATTTTAACCAATACGTCTGACCAAACTCATGCAAGATCTTTTATTGCAAATGTTTTCCTGCTGATGTTTATTGCACTTGGTGTTTCCGCACTGTTTGCATGGCAATTTTCTATTAATGAAACTTTATTGAGCTACCTGGTATCACCAACGGGTATTACTGGTTTAGGTAAGATAACCATATTCGCACCATTAGGGTTTGTCCTTATCATGTCATTTGGTTATAGGAAATTATCTGCAACAGCGTTAATGGCATTGTTTATTGCGTATGCTGTTATTAATGGGATCAGCTTCAGCTTTATACTTCTTGCATTTACGCCGGGTTCTGTATTAGGGTGTTTTCTTTCTGCATCTGCCATGTTTGGAGTAATGGCTTTCATGGGCTACACTACTGATCAGGATCTTACAAAATTTGGCCGCATACTAATGATGGGAGTTATAGGAATTGTGATTGCAATGGTCATTAACTTTTTTCTCCACAGCAGCCAGCTTGATTATATCATAAGCATTATTGGAGTAATGGTCTTTACGGCGCTCACTGCCTACGATGTACAAAAGCTGAAGAGGATTGGAGAAGGACTGGAATACCAGGACGTCTCTACTAACGATACAAAAAAGATTTCTATTCTTGGAGCTTTAAATCTTTACCTGGACTTTATAAATATTTTCCTTTTTCTACTGAGATTATTTGGCGGAAGAAGAAATTAAGACAGGAGAAAAACTTATTTTTAAAAGACGGCTGAAGCCGTCTTTTTTTTGGCTTATTCGTTAGACCGCCAGATTTTTATGTGCGCTGGTAAAATTCTTACAGTCACTTCGAAAAAAAAATCTTCTTACATTGAAAATCGTTTCTGAAATTTTCATAACTTATAATTTGTTTACAACCTGTTGTTGAATTACCTGCCTGGTTCAATGTTTCGTATTCATTATATGACGACTCTTAAATAACATTCATAATTTTTAAATTTCTGGTATGAAAAAATTTATAATCTTTTTGGCATTCACTTCATGCTTCACCGCAGCGTTTACTCAATACAAATATCCGGCGACTAAAACACTAGATAGCAGTGATACTTATTTTGGAGTTACGTACCAGGATCCGTATCGATGGCTGGAAAATTTTAAGGATACAGCCGTGGCAAGCTGGTTTAAGCAGCAGGCGCAGCTTAGTAATTCAATTTTAAATAAAATTTCCGGAAGAGATGAATTGATTGCTGAATGGAAGATGCTCGATAAGTTGCAGCCGCCGCAAATCAGTTCCAGGAATTATGAAAATGGAAAAATATTTTACAGGAAAACAATGCCCGGTGAAAATGTAAGTAAACTTTACTACCGCGAAGGAATGAATGGAAAGGAACAATTGCTATTTGACCCGACGACTTATGTGAAAGGAAAAACATTGTCAATCCAGGGAACGCTGCCCAGCTACGATGGTAAAAAAATTGTAATCGCTTATTCTGAATCAGGAGCCGAAATTTCCACCATAAAGGTTATGGATGTAGCAACTAAGACTTTTATGCCGGAGACAATTTATCCAAGTTGGTTTGGCCCCATCAGTTGGACATTCGATAACAAGGCGTTTACTTATTTCTCTCAAAAGACCGGTGATAATACCAGTCCTGAATTCGAGCTGAATACTAAAACAAGATTGCACAAGCTGGGTGATGATGTAAAAAATGACATTGACTTCTTAAGCAATGAAAGCTACCCTGCACTTGATATTAAGCCAAATGAGCTTCCGTTTGCAGGTTTAAATAAAGATTCAAGAGATTACATTTTCGGAGACCTTTCAAATGTGCGCAGCGAAATGTTTACGTACTATGCTCCTGCGTCACAGTTGTATTCCGGAAAGATTGATTGGAAAATATTATGTAAACCGGAAGACAAAATAGTCAGGGGCAGAGAAATTATAGGCAACGATATTTACGCTATCACTTATAAAGATGCCAAAAAATATAAACTGCTTCATACTTCGTTACTTAATCCCGATTGGAATAGCGCAGAAACCATTGCTGAAGAGAAGCCGGATGAAACGCTTGAATCTATAACTCATTGCAAAGATTATTTATTCCTCATCTATAGCGATGGGATCAACAATCACATTTATAAATATAATTTTAAAACAAAAAAGACAAGTGATATAGCCTTGCCTTACAAAGGTTCTGCATACATTTTTTGCCTTGATAATAAAACCAATAATTGTTTTGCAGGCCTTACTTCGTGGAATAAGCCATACACAGAATATAATTTTAATGCCGAGACTAATGTCTTCTCTCCAAGCCAGTTCAATAAAGCACCGGTATTTCCTGCAGCCTACAAAAACCTTGAAGTAAAGGAAGTAGAAGTTGAAGGCCATGACGGGGCAATGATTCCTCTTTCAATTATTTATAAGAAAGGAACAAAGCTTGATGGAAAGAGCGTATGCCTGATGGATAGCTACGGCGCTTACGGTTATAGTATGGCACCCTATTTTAATTATTTAGAAAATGCTTTAGCGATAAAAGGAGTTGTAATAGCGATTCCGCATGTACGAGGTGGCAGTGAAAGAGGTGAGGAATGGTATAAGGCGGGTTATAAAACTACGAAGCCCAATACCTGGAAAGATTTTAATAGTTGCGCTGAATACCTCATTCAGAAAGGTTATACATCTGCTGATCGGTTGGCAGGCACGGGTACCAGCGCAGGCGGTATTTTAATAAGCAGGGCAATTACAGAACGGCCTGATTTATATGCGGCTGCCATTTGTAATGTTGGCTGTGCCAATGCTATGCGTATGGAGTTTGCACCAAATGGCCCCGCAAACATTCCTGAATTCGGGACAGTAAAAGATAGCATAGAATGCAAAGCTTTATATGAGATGGATGGTGTGCAGCATGTAGTAGGGAGTACAAAATACCCGGCTGTAATTTGTATTGGAGGCTGGAACGATCCGCGTGTGATTGCCTGGGAGCCTGGTAAGTTCGCCGCTGCATTGCAAAATGCAACGAACTCAGGAAAGCCTGTAATAATGAAGGTTAATTACGATAATGGCCATTTTACAGAAGACAAATCAGTAACATTTGCAAACTTCGCCGACCAGTTTGCCTTTGCCATGTGGCAATGTGGCCACCCTGATTTTCAATTAAAAAAATAGAAGATCAGTAAACTTCACAAACAGTAATGGCTATAAATTCTATTGGCGATTTTTTGTTAAGGCCTTTAGAGTATTTAGCAAACCTTATTGCCATTCTGCTAATGCGTGTGATAGGGATGAACGTAAACATCGCAATGATAAATATGAAAACAATAATGAGATTTAACTTAAGCCTGGAAGAAAATACATTTTAATTGGAAGATCTTTATTGATTATCGTTAATGAAATTATATCACTGCCTTTTGCATCAATTACAGGCAATCATTATCATGTGTACAATAATTTAAACTCAAATAAAACTATACTGCATAAATTTATATATTCGCAGTGCTGTTAGTACGAACTGAAATAAGTTGTGAGATTTATTCACCTGCTAAAAACAAATGCTTAATATCCAATGAAAGGTTTTACAGAACCCGTAAACTACGAGCCTGGCCAACAAACTACTCTTCAGAAAACTTCAAAAAGCGAACAATTAAAAGACGCTATACTTAATTCTCTGTCAGCGCAAATAGCTGTTTTAAATGCAAGAGGAGTTATTCAAACAGTAAACGAAGCCTGGATTGAATTTGCAAAAGAAAATTCCCAATCAGCAACCACTGACCTGAGATTTATAGGCGTTAATTATCTCGAAGTTTGCGGGGGATCTAATGGCCCTTATTCCGAAGAAGCACCTGCGGCGTTTAATGGCATTCATGCAGTGTTGCAGGGAGAGATTGCTTCCTTTACTTTGGAATACCCTTGTCATTCTCCGGAAAAAAAACGCTGGTTCCTTATGAAAGTAAATCCGCTGCCTGATTTCGAAGGAGCGGTAGTTTCACACACAGACATAAGCGAACGGAGAGCAATAGACGAAATGAAAGATGAATTTATAAGCATTGCTTCGCATGAACTAAAAACCCCGATCACAAGCCTGAAAGGTATTGTTCATATTTTGCAATTAAGTTTTGAAAAGAAGATGAAAGGAGAAGTGGGGAAACTGCTGAGGACAATGGATATACAGCTGGACAAACTATCCAAGATAATAGGTGACGTTTTAGTTGTAAATACGATGCCCGGTAAAAAGTTGCATTTGATCAACGAGAAGTTCAACTTTAAAAGCCTGGTTAGAGAAACGGTTCAAAATGTAAGAAATATATCGCCTCTCCATTTTTTATCTATAAATGAAAATGAAAGTGTTTCTTACTTCGGTGACAGATTCCGGCTGGAGCAGGTGATTACTAATTTGCTTACAAATGCGGTTAAATATTCTCCCCAATCCAACCAGGTTTTTATCAATTCAATTGTGAAGGAGGGAAGTATTTTATTTTCTGTTCAGGATTTTGGAATGGGCGTAGCTGATGAAAATAAACAGAAAATTTTTGAAAAATTTTACCGGGCTAAAACAAGCAGCCTTTTTGGAGGTTTAGGATTGGGATTATTTATATCATGCGAAATTATAAAAGGCCATGGTGGCAAGCTATGGATGGAAAGCAAAATTGGTAAAGGCTCTACATTTTATTTCTCACTGCCTTTAAATGTGTAGCGCCTACATTAATAGAATCATATAGCTGTACTGGTAAGGGTTCCTATACTTAACCTTATCTTTGTTCAACACCCCTTAAAAAATTAAAAAACTTATGAATAAAATTAATCCGTTTATCATCTTACTGTTCCTGGGAGTAGTAGCTTCCACTTCTTGCAAAAAAAAGGATAAGGTAAACAACTGTGATCTTACAGAAGCAAATTTTGTAGGGAGTTATAAAATAGAATCTGTTACTTATAAAATGTCGCCTTCTTCACCAGACGTAGATGGCACTTCTCTTATATTTGATCCCTGCGAACTGGATGATGTAACAACTTTTAATACCAACCACACTTATACTTACGCCGATGCCGGAACCCAGTGTAATCCTCCGGCTGATGATAATGGTACATGGAGCCTAAGCGGCAGCACATTTACTTTTGACGGGGTGCAACAAGACTTTGATACTTTCGATTGCACTGGCTTTTCTATTTCAGATACTGCTTATGATGTTTCCGGAGATAAGATTACGGTTAAATTCAAGAAGCAATAGGTTGAATTAATTCTGTGAATTTTCTATCGCATCTAATACATTAGAGAAAGCAGTATAGACTTGCCTGAGTCTTGGAATATCAGTAATAGCTTCCTCAATATTCAGTTCCAGATAGTCAGCTTTATTGTCTGTCTCATCAATATGATGTTGGGTAATGTGAAAGGTGAAGTTTGCCAGGTCTTCAAATGGCTCACGGCTTTCCTTTTCTGAAAAGACAGACTTTATTCTCGCAGTATCATTTGTTTTTACAATTACTTTCTTATCAAATTCAACATAGCCGGTTTGGATATCTTCCATGCCAAAGAATTTTCCGATTTCATCCAGCAAGCCCTGGTGATGCAAAGCGAATTTAAAATCGCCGGCTTTTTCCAGCCTGCTTTTTAAGGTTGTTGTTTGATATCCGCCTTCGAAGCCGCCGCCCGGGTCTACATCAATATCCAGGTAAATCTTTTTGTTTTGAAAAGAAATGATAACTGAGTATGCAAATTCATTATCGGTAAGGTCTTCCGTTACCTGCGACCATACTGCGTCAATATTATCGGCAGTAATTAATTTTTCGTTTTCCATATTTACCTTTTGTAATCTTGTTTCAACAATTGTTCCATCAATTGACACAAAATAAATTCATCTTCCCCAACGCTCCATAAAAAAAGCCAACTCAAGAGAAATCAAGATGGGAGATAGGGTAATAAAGATTAAGGATAGGGAAAGCAAGATGAGCCACAAAGAAATCAAGATAAG
>JBDUEG010000114.1:0-9352 GCA_040002575.1 Ginsengibacter sp. | reverse complement strand
CAGGCATCTTTTTTCCCTACGAGCCCCAGAGAAACAATAATCTATCTCGCTACGATTTTCCTTGCTTTTGCCTTCACTATTGCGTATGTAACGTTAAAGGAATTACTTACCAATAAAATCTTATCTGCCTCTGAAGTAAGAAACTATAGTAATGCACCCCTTGTAGGAGAGATTCCTCACTTTAAAGAAAAAAATCTGTCGCTTTATGACAATGAATTTATTAGTGCACAGTTTCGCCAGCTTAGGGCGGCCCTTGGATTATTTAATAAGACAATTACTAATAAGAAAATTTTAGTGACATCGAGTATTGCAGGTGAAGGAAAAACCTTTATAAGCAACACACTCGCAAATAGCATTTCATACTCTGGTAAAAAAGTTGTTCTTGTAGATAGCGACTTTCAAAATCCACAAATTTCAATCGATTATAATTTGGATCAAAGCGATGGCCTATCTGACTTTTTGGAAAATAATATTCTTCCGCAGCAAATTTTAAAGAAAACAGATATACAAAATTTATTCATAGTTCCTGCCGGAACATCTAATAAAAACTCTTCCGAATTATTCTTAAATGGTAAGATCGAGGATTTAATTAACTATCTCGGGGAAAATTTTGATCACATAATTTTTGATGCTCCCTCAGTGAATTTGGCAACAGATGCTTATATATTATCAGAAATTTGTGATAGTACCATTTACCTGGTGCGGCAGCAGTATACTCCTAAGATTTTTATCAAAAAACTTGACGATAACATTAGAATAAAAAGATTAAATAGAATGATACTTGTTTATAATGATATCAAACCAAGGGGCTTTTTTAAACAAAAATCAGTTACGGCACATTGGGCTAATATAAAAAACAAAGCCGTAAAGAAAAACCGAAAATTAATTGAAAAAAGAGCAATCGTGTAGATTATTGATTCTTAGGAGGTGTATTGTTATCCCCAAATAATGCACTTGGCATAGTATTTATATCTAAAGAAGTAATAGTTACCTAAACTATTACACTCTTAACCCAATCCTTTTAAAGCCATCTTTTATTTCGTATAGTTAATGCTTGTTTCTGAAATTAATGCATTGCAATTAAACCATAAGAACTATGAAGGCAAAATGGTATGGAATTTATACAAAACAAAATTGCGAAAAAAAAGTTGTAGAATGTTTAAACCGGCGGCAAATTGAAAACTTTTACCCTACCAGGATTGTAAAAAGCCGGTCTGCTCTTTTACGGAGGCCTTTTGAAGAAGCTCTGTTTCCATCGCATGTTTTTGTAAAGATCGAAGAACACAGGCTTAAAACTCTCAAAGCCCTTCCAGGCGTAATTAATTACTTGTTTTGGTTAGATAGCCCCATAGTTATTAATGATTCAGAAATCGAGCTTATGAAAGTTATTCTTGCTGAGAATCGGGATATAAGGATTCAGAAGACGAAAATTAATTTCAACAAAATAAATGATGGGCCGAAAATATCATCCCTAGAATTAGATGGCATAAAAAGTTTTAAAATAACTCTTCGCTCTTTGGGTTATCACATGATTACTCAAATGGAATTACCTAAGCTTACGATTATTCCGGCTATTCAGAACACTCATAAAACTTCTGCGGAATTGGAACTGCTTAATTAAACCAGACTCTTTTTTATAAGTTACAATCCCGGTCTGTTATTTCATGATCTTCAAAAGGTTCGCAAATATTTACTTTTCAGAGGTTAGGAAGAAAGATATTTATCTTTACTCTTTAGATGCATCAGTCAAAATTCCTGCTTTTACAGGCAATAAGAAATTATCCAAAACATAACCATTACCAGTTCCATACAAATTTTATTTTATAACGTTTGGTAAAATGATCGCCAAAAAAATAGTATCATAAGAATGATTTAAGGAGCTTTTAAAAAGAATTATGAAGAAAATTAATATTGGCCTTATTTGGGCCAATCCTTATAATGGAAACTTAGGTGTTGGTGCTCTGGCATATTCATCCTTGTATTTACTCGAAAAAGTGAGTAAGAAAGAAAACATTAAATTCTCCTATACAGTAATAGGGAATTCCGGCCCTACAAATGATACCTTAGATATTGGCGAATATCGAATTAAGATAACCAATATTCAATGGGACTACACAGGTACTTTTAAAACGCTCATTAAGGTTGCACTGCTCAAATGGAATCAAATTTTTAAATCCATAAAACTTGACTTAGTTTTCGATATAGGTGAGGGCGATAGCTTCGCAGATATTTATGGCATAGAGAGATTTCGTAAAATAAATGGAAGCAAAAGATTGTTTCGTTCTCTTGGAAAGAAGCAGGTTATACTGCCGCAAACCATCGGCCCATTTTACTCTGAAGAAGCGCAGGAAGCAGCAAAAAAAAGCATTAATAAAACACAACTGGTCTTAGCAAGAGACAGGCAAAGTTTTGCCTATATTGCTAACATTCTTCCTGAAAAAAAGGTACATGAACTTATAGATGTGGCTTTCTTTTTACCTTTCGAAAAGAATAAATTAAATAGTGATAAGGTAAATATTGGAATAAATGTTTCTGGATTGTTGTGGAATGGAGGCTACACAAAAAATAACCAATTTTCTTTGAAGACCGATTTTAGGGAGTTAATAACGAGAACTATTGACTATTTTTTAAGTGACAAAAGGAACGTGGTATACCTTGTTGCTCACGTGATTAGTCCAAATTATGAACGAGTTGAAAACGATTTAAAAGTCTGCCACGAATTAAATAAAATTTACCCCTCGACCAGGCTCGCTCCGGTATTTAAGACTCCTATAGAAGCAAAATCCTTTATTAGCGGCTTAGATTTTTTTACCGGCGCAAGAATGCATGCATGTATAGCATCATTTTCTTCGGGCGTACCCGTTTATCCTTTGGCGTATAGCCGTAAATTCAATGGGCTTTTCGGTGATACGCTTATGTATGAATTTTATGGAGATCTTGTGAATTCTGAAATTGATCATGTATTTAATAATTTAAAGACAGCCTTTACACAACGGGGGGAGTTAAAAGAAAAGATAAATTTCATTTTGCAAAATGAAGTTTCAAAAAAAGAAACCATGTTAATTGATCTTTTATCAGAAATAATCACCAACTAGATTTGTTCTATGGTGGAAGATTCTAAGCAATTAAATTTATTATTCTAAGAAATCTAATTTCGCAACAATTTCCGAAAAAGATAATTTCAAGCAATATAAAAAGGCCTGGAATGTTTTAGTCTGTAAACGAGCCGTTCTAAATGATAGTAAACAAAAAATTTCTTTTTATTTATAACAAAATAGCCAATCAGCGGGTCAGGCGGTTCTTAGAAAGATGGATTTCAAATAAAGAAAAGGGCTACGCTTATTCAGGAACCATCAGAAAAATATATGCCGATAATTACAATATAAAAATAGGCTACGGAAGCTATGGGGGCTGTTTCAATCGGTCGAATATACCACGCGGAGTTACTTTTGGAAATTACTGTTCTTTAGCAGGCAATGTAAGGATTTTCAGAGCCAATCATCCTGCTGACAAGTTCACCACCCACCCTATATTGTACAACCCTGTAATGCATTATGTAAAAAAGGATTTGCTTAACCGACCACCCTTGTACATAGGGCACGATGTATGGATCGGCGCTAATGTCGTTATACTTCCAGCGGTGATAAATATTGGCAACGGTGCTATAATTGGTGCAGGCAGCATAGTAACAAAGGATGTACCGCCCTATTCGGTGATGGTAGGAAATCCTGCAAAACAAATCAAGCGGAGATTTAATGACTTAATAATAGAAAGATTGGAAAACACTAAATGGTGGGAATTGGAGTTTGATGGTTTGACAACAAAAATTGATGAATTTAATAGAATCATAAATGGGCCAGATTAGGTACTTCGCAGGATCGTTTTTATGGAGCGTTATTTCTAAACTGACTGATGCTGCCGTAAAATTTTTTACTATTCCTTTGATGCTTCATTATTTTGGAAAGGATAATTACGGCATTCTTACCCTTGCCGTGGCGACAAACGCTTATATGAACCTGCTAAACCTCGGTATAAATACAGGTGCGGTAAAATACTTCTCTCAATGGATAGCAGAAAAAAAATACGCTCTCATACACAGCGTTTCCAGTACGAGCGTTTCTTTTTATCTCATTATCGGTGTGGTTAACTCAATAGCTTTAATTGTTATAGCACTATTTGGCCAACACCTCTTTCACATAAGTCCACAGCAATTCTCTCTGTTAAAAACCATGTTTTTTATAATGGCATTTTATGCTATCATCAACTGGAGCACTTCAGTTTTCAATCAACTGTTGATAGCCAATGAGCGCATAACTTTTATTCAGCAGATAAACATTATTAAAAGCATTGCGAACTTATTGCTTATCTACTTAACGACGAGATTCAGTTTATCACTCCTCAACTATTTCATTCTTTTCTCGACGTTGAATAGCGTTTTTGTAATTCCCTACTATTTAAAAGCCAGGAATTCTAACCTCATAAGGACTTTTCTCCCTGGGAAAGACTGGAAAAATTTTAAACTTATATACCGCTATAGCCTTTCGATATTTGCAATGGGTATCTTTTCGTTTACCGCCACTCAATCGCGGCCTATAGTTTTAAGCATGTTTAATAATAGCGGGGCTGGTATACTGGCCGAATACAGAGTTATAGAAGTTTTTCCAATTTTTATTATTTCAATTGGAGCAATGATTATCACCATACTCCTCCCAATTACGACAAAACTGGTTCAACAAAAGCAGCATGAAAAAATAGCCGAGATGGCTTATAAAGGAACGGGAATCACTTCTATCCTTGTGTGTGTCCTTTGCTTCCCTATCATGATTAATAGTCGTGATATTCTTACGCTGTATGTAGGTGAAAAATATGGTTTCCTTGCTCCATGGTTAAGCCTTTGGGTCTTTACTATTATATTATTCTTACATAATAGTCCGGTTGCTAGCCTGGTACTTTCGACTGGCAAAACCAAAATGTTGGTTTATAGTTCAGCAATCGCCTGCGTCACATCAATAATTATTAATGCTTTTATGGCAAAAGCATACGGAGTTGGTTCTGCGGTTTTAGGATATTTAATTTACATAGTTATTCAAATGTCCTTCTACTATCTTTATTTTAATACAAAGATTTTAAACCTTGAATCAATTAAAGTTTTTAAAGCATTCGCAATTCCAACCCTTATTGCATTTATTGCCTGCCTACCATTATATATATTTAAATTTGACTCTCTGCCCGTTTTGCTTATCGTGTTAATTAAAGCGGTTATTTGGATTCTGTTATTTTTTGCAATGATTTTTATTTTTAAAATAATCGATTTGCAAAAAGTTGTAGAATACATAAAAAAGCGGCAGTTAAAAACTCAATTGAATTAATCTTTTAAATTAATACCCCAGGTATGAACAAAACTTCCGTAGATGTTATACTTCTTGCAGCCGGGATCGGCATTAGGACTGGTCTTAGCTACCCGAAACAATTTTATAAAATAAATGGGAAGCCATTTTTTATAATGCCGCTTGAGATATTTGAAAAAATGGAAGAAGTAAATTCAATAATCATCACTTGTGCTGTTGATTATATGAAAGAGTATGAAACTTACCTGAAACATTACAGCATTAAAAAAGCAGTGCTGATTGAGGGTGGCAAAACAAGGCAACAATCGGTTTACAATGCACTTAAAAAGGTAGGCAGTTCTAAGGTTTTAATTCATGAAGCCGCAAGGCCACTTATATCTAAAGATTTTGTAGAAGAGATATTGAACTATGAAGATGAACATGCAGTAATACCTACTATACCCATACCTTTTACAGTATCGGAAGGTGATGAATATATGACCAATATCCTCGACAGGCAAAAACTGAAAAACATTCAATTGCCCCAACTTTTTGATACCAAAGAGCTGATGAGTGCACATGAGGATGCTGTCAGGGAAAATTATGAAGCAACAGAAGATGGCATCTTAATGTTTCGTATGGGTAAGAAAGTAAAATTTGTGAAAGGCCGCGAATCAAATATTAAAATAACAAGTAAGATTGACATTATAATTGTAAACCTGTTAATAAACTCTAATGACTGACTTTGCGGACAAAGTGATAATTATTACCGGAAGCAGTTCTGGAATTGGCCTGGAAATCGGGCTTGCAGCTCTGGAAACAGGCGCAAAGGTTGTTTTTTGCTCACGGAATATTGAGAGTAATATTCCGGAAAAACTATCAGGAAGGAAAAACTATTTTATAAAGAATGTTGACGTAGGCAACGAAGAATCAGTGAGTAATTTTTTTGATTACATTGAAAAGGAGTTTGGCTATGCCAGTATTCTTGTGAACAATGCTGGATTTGTTAATCCTATGGGTCTTTTGGATACAACACTTGAGAACTGGAATACAACACTTAATATCAATCTGACGGGCACGTTTCTTTGCACAAAATTTGCAGTGCGGCTGATGAAAACCAAAGGAGGCAAGATAATAAACATCTCATCTACTGCAGCTTTGACGCCGCGGCCAGGGTGGAGCGCATATGCTGCAGCTAAAAGCGGGGTGATAAGTTTCTCTTCGGCTATGGCCGAAGAATTAAAAGAATACGCGATTAAAATATTTGTATTTTGCCCTGGAAGAACAGCAACCCCGTTAAGGAAAATATTAGCACCTGAAGAAGACCCATCGACTATCATGCAACCTGATGCAGTTTCAAAGATTATTAAAATGAGCTTTTATGATGAGTTTGATGTGCTTGAGGGACAGCCTATTGTAGTACGGGAAAGATTTTAAAACTTACTTTAAATTTTAATTAATTAAAAGATTGGACTTTAACGAAAGATTTATTGATAACAGGGAGCAAGGAGAAACCCGTCTTCGCCAATGCCAGTTAGTAATGTTGAGAATGCTTAAAATTCTTGATTACTTATGTGCCAAGCATTCAATAAACTATTTTTTAAGCGGAGGAAGTTTATTAGGTGCAATCAGGCATAAAGGATTTATACCGTGGGATGATGATTTGGATATAGGAATGACAAGGAAAAATTATGAGAAGTTCGTTAAGTTCGCTGTTCCTGAATTGCCGAATGATGTGTTTTTCCAAAATCCTGAAACCGATAAGCATTATCCTCATAGCAGTAATGTGGATGCACGGCTTCGGGATAAATATTCAAGCTATAATCATATAGGAATTGAAAACAATAAATGGCACGAGGGATTGCAGGTAGATATATTTGTGTATGACAGGGCTTTCATTCCGCATAATTTTTTCATCATTAGTCTAAATTCATTTTTAAAGTGGGCAACCAATAATAAAGGAAGAGCTAAAGTGCTTAAATTTATTTCAAGATTTTTCCCTTTCAGGCTTGTATATGCGAGTAACTATTTACAATATTTTGGCATGAGAAATTTTGGCGCCAATTATATAAAGGAGAGGGAAATCTCAACACTGGTAAAAACACAATTTGAAGACATGCAATTTTACATTCCCAAAGGATGGCACGATTGTCTCAAGAGGCAATACGGTGACTACATGAAGTTGCCACCCCCGGGGAAGAGGCAATCGGACCACAATGTTTTGCCTGACCCATTTACTCCATGCATGCACAAAGAAATCTTACAATGGAAAGACAGGTAGTACGCTTCATAGAGATAAAATTCCGGAAGTAGCATGGTCTTAGAAAGGAAAAAAGAACTTACCAAATTTGGTATAATTGCACTTACTGCGGTAGTGAGCGTAAAACTATGGTCCTTCAATAAGGTAAGCGAGGGTAAGCTAAATCCCCTGGAAATAATGATTGTGCTTGGCTTGATTGCCATTACAATTTATGGCTATAACAAGATTCACAAAAAACTGGTCTTTAAATATAATGTCCATTTTTTTCTCTGGATACCTTTTCTAAGTGCCTTTGGAGCTTTGCTATATCATCATCAGTCTATTACCCTTTCGGCTTTGGCTTTACGTATGAACTTTTACTGGTTGTTGTATTTCGTGCTGCATATCTTCAATATACCGAAGCAGAAAATTATTAATCTAATGATCTTCATAGGGGCGGTATGGATTTTCTTAACCGTAGCACAACAGTTTACCTACCCGCATTATTATTTTTACAGCAGGGATGATAGTGATCAATCCATTTACCGCGCCGGTGTATATCGCTATATGATTAGCGGGCATCAATACGGGGATTTTATAATCTTTTATTTTTTTTATAAGTTTCTCACTACCCAAAAAATTATAAATCTCGCTTTTGTTTTTATGGGACTATTGGGATTTTACTATTATGGAACCCGGCAATTTGCCTTATCCGCAGTGGTATGCCTTTGTATTGCTGCATTTTTTGCTAAGGGCATGTATAGAATTTATATGATTACTTTTTTATGTATTGTGGCAGCCGTAATTCTCAAATACAAAGACCAGCTTTTTGGACAATATGTGGAGCTTACTGCGGATCAGCTTAAATATGGAGATGATATACGGTTGTTGTCTGCAAATTTTTTTTTAACCGAATATTGGCCAAGCAGGTTTGCAAGGCTGATAGGGAACGGCCTGGCTTACGCTTCTACACGATATGGAAGAGAAATGGTGAACATAAACTTGTACCTGCATTTTTATAGAAGTGATGTTGGCATTATTGGAGCATTTAATCAGTTTGGGTTATTGTATGTCTTAAATATTTTTTGGCTCAATATAAAAGGCTTAACAGGTAAATATCTAAGTTCTGAAAGCGGTTACATGAGGCTGTTATTCTTAAATCCAGTGTTGTTGATAGTTTTAAGTGAATATTATTCCAGGTCGACTGTAATACCTTTCTATTGCTTTGTTCTATATCTGGCAGATAAATCGTTAGAAGAAAAAAACTTAAGCAAAGGCAAGCCCGAAACACAAGTCGCGAACGAAACCCCGTATCCTGATAATTTTCTCTATAAATAAATTATGACGCAACCCGCTATCCTCGTTTTGATCATTAATTATAATACATCCCAGCTCATGCAAAAGTTGGTAGATTCAATCGCTGAAGATATTGAAGTTGCTATTTTAATTGTTGATAATGCTTCCACTGATAAAACATACATGGAACTTGAAGCGGTTAACGATAAGCGGGTTCATCTTTTAAAATCAAAAATTAATCTTGGCTTTACAGGTGGCATTAATTTTGGCCTTAAGCATGTCATTGAAAACATGCCATATATAAAATATTTCCTGCTTTTTAACCCTGATGCATTAAGTACTCCTCACTTAATCGAGAACCTTTACAGAATAATTGAATCAGATAAAAATGTTGCTGCTGTTTCTCCGAAAATATTATACCCCGATGGCAAGCCTTGGTATTCAGGGGCAACGTTAAACATTAATAAAGGCAAAGTCTATAACAATCCCG
>JBDUEG010000113.1:0-9439 GCA_040002575.1 Ginsengibacter sp. | reverse complement strand
TAGTGATTTTAAATTTATCTTTTTTTGGGAATGGCTGCACCGTGCCTGGGCAAGGCTTATAGGAGTGGTTTTTCTAATTGGATTTTTTTATTTTCTTATAAAAAAGCAATTCAGGCAAAACATGATCATTCCATTTATAATACTATTTCTGTTGGGAATTATGCAGGGAGCCATAGGGTGGATAATGGTGAAAAGCGGGCTCGTTCCTGAAAAACTATTTGTCGGCCATATACAGCTTGCGACCCATTTCATGGCGGCTCTTTTTCTTTTGGCATATACCTTATGGTTTGCACTTAGCCTGGGAATTCCTAAAAATATGTTGACCGTAAGCAGCAGCCTTCGAAGAACGACATGGATTTTTTTTTCAATTCTTCTCCTGCAATTAATTTATGGCGCCTTCATGGCAGGGTTGCATGCAGCTACGGCGGCGCCTACATGGCCACGCATAAACGGGCAGTGGATACCTGCTGCATTAAATAATTTATCACCTGCATGGAAGAATTTTATCGATAATAAAATTACCATTCAGTTTATACATCGTGCCATTGCCTATCTGCTTTTGATTATTGCATTTATTTGGGGATATAAAGCAGTTAAATTAAATGGGGCGACATTATTTAAAAGAACAAGGCTTGTGCCGGTGTTTTTAATTGCATTACAAATATTATTAGGAATAACTACCGTAATGCTTTCTCCCTACGGCAATAACCTGGTATGGTTTGGCGTTGCCCATCAATTGGTTGCCATACTGCTGCTGATAGCCATAATTTTTATGTTGTATATTATAAGATCATCTACGTTGCAGGTTCACAAAGCTTAAAAATTTAAACCGCATTAAATAACGGTATGAAAACATTTGTGCGAAATTTTTATTTTTCATTTCCTGTTCAACTATTTCTTCTTCATTTCAGGAAGTTCCAGGTATTGCTGGTCTTTTGGTTTATACTTTTTCTTACGCTTACGGGTCACTTTTTAAAAATCTTCGGGGCAAACGCATTGTTTCTTGCCCCTGAATACCTCGGAAATGTAAATGCCGGCGGCGCTGCAATTACCGGAATCGCCACCGCAGTTTTTATAATGAGCTGGAATATTACAACATTCATATTGCATAGCAAACGTTGCCGCTTTCTTGCAACGACCTCAAAGCCGTTTTTTAAATACTGTATTAATAATGCCATTATTCCCCTTTGCTTTTTATTGCTGTACTTTTTTTTAGCATATTCATTTGACAAAAAGAATGAACTGATATCATTGTGGGGATTTACCGTAATCGCTTCCGGATTTGGTGGCGGCTTTTTTTTAATAATAGCTATCTCTTTTATTTACTTCTTTAATGCCGATAAAAGAATTGTAAGAAGGTTCAAGCCTGACTTTAAAGACTTCGAAGAAAATAAAAAATTTAAGCAACACGAAGATGCACTGGCTGATGATAATTTTGGCTTGCCAGTCGGTTATTATCTTACCACCTATTTTACTTTAAAAAAAGCAAGGAAGGTCGGCCACTACAGCAAGGAATTTCTTGACACCATTTTTAAGAGGCATCATCTGTCAGCGATGATCACCGTATTGCTTGCTTTCTTTTTTATGATATTAATTGGTTTTTTTCTTGATAACAGGTATTTCCAAATACCAGCAGCGGCAAGTGTTTTTTTGCTCTTCGCCATTCTGAATGCTGTAATAGGAGCGCTGACTTATTTCCTGCGAAGTTGGAGTGTGCTATTTGTGATAGTTCTTTTTGTGGTACTCAACCTGCTTTACAAGTACGATATTATCGATCCTAGGAATAAAGCTTACGGATTAAATTATAATAATACTTCAAGACCTGCCTACACACTTGATAACCTTGAGAAACTGAGCACTCCGGAAATAATTGAGACTGACAAAAAAAATATGGTGAGCATCCTCAACAAATGGAAGGCCAGGCAGAATGAAGATAAACCCCTGATGGTTGTTTTTAATTTTAGCGGAGGCGGCGTACGTAGTGCAAGTTTTGCAATGAATGTTTTGCAACAACTCGATAGCATAAGCCATGGAAAAATTCTGAAAAATACTTTCCTTATGAGTGGTGCATCAGGAGGCATGCTTGGCGCAGCTTACTTCCGGGAATTGACAAGATTGAAAGCACATGGAGAAAATATCTCCCCTCGCGAAAGAAAGTATGTTGATGATATTTCTAAAGACCTGCTTAATCCTGTATTTTCTTCTATGATATCCAGGGACCTTGTTTCACCGGCACAAAAGTTTTCAGTTAGTCCATACCGTTATGTAAAAGATAGGGGTTATGCCTTCGAGGAAAAATTAAATGAAAATACCCGCGGGCTTCTTAATAAAAGTATAGGCTCCTACCAGGCGGAAGAAAGCAATGCTGAAATTCCCCTAATGATATTAAATTCCGTGATAACCAGAGATTTGAAAAAGCTAATGATTTGCACTCAGCCTCTTAGTTTCATGATGCAACCCGAATTTAAAGATAGCACTTCGAAAATGAGTGGGCCTGATGCGGTTGACTTTACATCCATGTTTAAAGATGAAAATCCTATGAACCTGCGATTTCTCACCGCCTTAAGAATGAATGCCACTTATCCATATGTGCTGCCAAATGTATGGCTTCCTTCCAGCCCTGTAATTGATGTGATGGATGCAGGCTTACGGGATAATTACGGACAGGAAACCACACTTCGATTTTTACATGTGTTTCAAGATTGGATCAACGAAAACACAAAAGGCGTTTTGGTGATACAGGTAAGATCAAGAAAAAAAGGCAGTTGGGATAATGATGTTGAAAGTGGTGACATTACTGAGATTATAACCAAACCTTTTACTATGCTACAAACCAACTGGTTTCTGTTACAGGATTATTTTCAAAATGATGAAATAACTTATGCCCAAAAATCTTTAGATAGCAATTTAAGCCGTGTTTCATTTATGTACATTCCGGAAAAAAAGGAGCAAGGCGCCACGCTGAATTTTCACCTTACAGCAAGTGAAAAGAAAGAAGTCATCTCATCATTAGGCAGAAAGAATAATTCAGATGCTTTCGAACAGGTAAAAAATATTTTAAAATATTAAGGTTGAATAAGCATGAAGGCGTTTGGTATAATCTTAACATCAAAGCTTTTATGGGTTGGGGCCGGATCTCCATCTATATGTAAAGGCGCAAGCCTGGTATTTTTAAGTCTAAGGTTTGGAGCCTGGAAATAAAGGATGTTTTCCTCGAAAAAACTTCTTTCTGCATCCTTCGTTAATTTTCCTGTTTTCATTTGCTTAAATACAGACCATAGCACTTGTACCTTTCCCATTTTTTTTACAACAATTACATCTATGAGCCCATCATTAAGATGCGCTTTCGGAGCGATAGTAAAATTGTTTCCAAATTGATTACTGTTAGCAACACAAATAAAAAAAGCATCCAGCTTTAAAGAGGTATTGTTTATCTCTAATTCAAACGGATAACTTTTTGCAGATAAAAAATTCTTAAATGATTGCCGCAGGTAAGTACTCAGGCCACGCTTTTTCTGCAACGAAAAGTCGTATGCCACCTGTGCATCGAAACCGATACCACATAACATGCAACTCACCTTGTCATTAATTAAAAACGCATCCACGCATGAGGCCTTACCGTTGAATATTATTTCGAATGCCTTATCAACAGACCCCGGAATTTTCGCCGCAAAGGCAAGTCCGTTCCCGGATCCTAAAGGGATAATTCCAAAATTAATTTTGATGTTCATCAACGATGCCACAAAAGGATTCATAGTTCCATCGCCGCCGCAAATAACAATATCTGTAACCTTGTCTTTCTTAATTTTTTCCCTGAGAAATGTATAGTTGCCATCTTCAGCGGTTAATAAAATTTCGAAAGCAACATTTTTTTCATAACATTTTCTGATGATCTTTCTTTCCAGCTGAAGTTTACTTCGGGTGCCTGAAACAGGGTTTATAAAAAATAATATTTTCCGTCTCATATATTATTTCAAATGAAGTTATAATTTCCGGAGGCTTACATTCCTTTAGAGGACGTTTTGGTTTTGTAAAACTTCATGGGAATCCGCATTTAATGCTTTCCACAAAATATCTTTTAATTCAACGAGTCCTTTATTGGTAATTGATGATATAAAAATATGTTCAATGTCGTCAGGTAGTTCTTCTTCAATCGCTTCCTTAAGTTCATCATCAAGCATATCGCTTTTACTTATAGCAATTACAAATTTTTTGTCGAGTAACTCAGGATTATATTCTTTTAATTCATTTTGTAAAATTTCAAATTCTCCTTTATGATCGTTACTGTCTGCAGGAATTAAAAACAGCAAAACAGGATTCCGCTCAATATGCCTTAGAAACCTGTGTCCAAGCCCTTTGCCCTCCGCTGCGCCTTCAATAATTCCCGGTAGATCTGCTACACAAAAACTTTTGTTTTCCCGATATGCTACCATCCCAAGCTGCGGAGTTAAAGTAGTAAAAGCATAGTCCGCAATCTTTGGAGTTGCAGCAGTTATTACAGAAAGTAATGTAGATTTTCCTGCGTTCGGGAAACCCACTAAACCTACATCAGCTAATACTTTTAGCTCCATTATCTTCCACCCCTCTTCTCCCTCTTCCCCCGGCTGCGCGTGTTGAGGTGCCTGGTTAGTTGGTGTTGCAAAGTGGGAATTTCCTTGTCCTCCCCGTCCGCCTTTCATCAATATAATTTCCTGGCCATCTTCTAAAATCTCTGCTTCCAACTTACCCGTTTCTTCATCTCTTGCGATAGTGCCCAATGGCACATCCACATATATATCTTTACCGTCTTTGCCGGTAGAATTATTCTTGCTTCCATCAGTACCGTCTTCCGCCAAAATATTTTTAAAATACCGTAAGTGCAATAATGTCCATAAATTTTTATTCCCCCTCATTATAATATGTGCCCCCCTGCCGCCATCGCCGCCATCGGGCCCACCAAATGCAGTAAGCTTGTTGCGCATGAAATGCCTGCTGCCAGCGCCACCATGACCGCTTCTGCCAAAAACTCTTATCAGGTCTATAAAGTTTGTTCTTTCCATCCGGGTAAAGGTCGTGAAGTTTTTAGGAATTGTTTTTGCAAAGAGATGAATAAAAAATTATGATTAAACAATTAACAATTATTCTTTTTGTTGCCTTATTAATGTCTTGTAGCGCTGTTAAAAAAGTAAATACAGGAGGTGAAGCATCATTAGAAAATCGCTTACCTCCATGCCTTCAAACAATAATTCATGATATGGCTGCTGAAACCAACGGGTCACCGCAATCAGTTACGAGGTATTCTTACAAACAGCAAACGGTGTACTATCTGGTATCGCCTTGTTGTGATAAATATAATATTGTGTATGACAGTGCCTGCCATATTTTGGGTTATCCAGATGGTGGCCTTACAGGAAAAGGTGATAGCAAAATGATCAATTTTAAAGATGAGGCAAGTGATGAAAAACTAGTTTGGTCAAAGGATGATACGGGGAAACTGCCTAATTAGTCCTGCCTAACTGATCTAATATGAACGCAAACTTCAAGGCCGTAAGTTTTTGCCTTTCGTACCTCCCTGATTCACCACCGTGGCCTGCTCCCATATTTACTTTAAACAAGACAGGATTAGTACCAAGATTATTCTCCCGCACTTTAGCTACCCATTTTGCAGGTGAGAAATAAGGAACTTGTGTATCGTTCAATCCACCTGTTGCTAAAATCGCAGGATATTTTGCAGACTTAACATTATCCAGGGGCGACCAGGTCAACAGGTAATCATAGTATTCTTTTTTGTTAGGATCGCCCCACTGATCATATTCCAGCGTTGTAAGAGGAAGATCAGGATTGTACATATCCGTTATTACATCCATCCAGGGAACCTCGGCAATTATGCCCCGAAAAAGATCAGGCCGCATATTTGTAATGGCACCCATGAGCATACCACCTGCGCTACCGCCATTTGCAAATAACTTATCAGCAGTAGTATATTTTTCATTTACCAGGAATTGTGCTGCATCCACAAAATCAGTAAAAGTATTTTTCTTGTGAAGCAACCTTCCATTTTCAAACCAATCCCGACCCATCTCTTGTCCCCCACGAATGTGTACAATGGCAAATGATATACCTCTATCAAGCAAACTTATAATAGAGGAATTAAAATAAGGATCGGAATTGATACCATAAGAACCGTATGCATATAACAGTAATGGATTGCCTCCGTCCTTTCTAAATTTATCTTTCCGGTAAATCAAGGAAACGGGAACCTTTGTGCCATCAGATGATGTTGACCATAGTCTCTTTGTTTCGTATAAAGAAGGATGGTAGTTAGTGCCAACTTTTTGTTGCTTTAATAGTTTTTTGGCACCCGTTTTCAAATTGTATAGGTATTCGCTTCCCGGAGTTTTAAGTGAAGTAAAATAATAACGTATACTATCTGAGGCATAATCATCAGTGGCCATGTACATCTGAGCCACATAATCGTCCTCTCCAAAATTGGCGTAATTCCATTTATTAAGTTTTCTATCAAATATTTTTATTTGTGTCAACCCGTTTTCTTTTGTTTGAGCGAGATAATAGTCTTTCAATACTTGTGTGTTTTCAAGAAACGAGTTATCATTAGCAGGAATAACATCCTGCCAGTTTTCGATGGAAGGATTACTAATAGGTGCTGCTACAAGCTTGAAATTTTTAGCGCCTTTATTGGTATAAATATGAAAGACATTTCCTTCATAGTAATCGGCGCTATATTCAACATCATTCGTGCGGGGCTGAATTATTATCGCAGGCGCACTGGCATTATCAGCATCCAGGTAACGGTCTTCTGTTGTATTGGTACTTGTTGTATGTATAAAAATATATTTGTTGTTCTTTGACTTTGACAATCCGACGCTATAGGTACTGTCGTTCTCCGAATAAATCTCAACATCATTCTTGCTATCCGATCCCAGTGTATGTCGCATTACTTTATAAGCACGTACGGTATGATCATTTACAACATAAAAGATTGTTTTATTATCGTTAGCCCATACATAGTTTCCAGAAGTGTTATTTATGATATCAGGCTGCATTTGCCTGCTTCCTAAATTTTTAAAGTACAAGATCGATCTCCTATCACCTGAGGTATCTATTCCATAAGCCAGCATGTTATTATCGGGACTCACGCTCCATCCACGTACTAAATAGATTTGATGATTTTTTGCCAATGACGGTACATCCAATATTATTTCTTCAGCGGCGGTAGTAACGCCCTTTTTTCTTGCATAATAAGGATATTGATTCCCTTCTTCAAAACGAGAGTAATACCAATAACCATTTCGCTTTACAGGTAATGATTCATCTTTACCCGGAATTCTTGCTACGATCTCGTCGTAAATTTTTTTCTGAAGAGGCTCTGTATGTTTCATGTAGTTGGCTACATAAACATTTTCTTCTTTTAAGTGGCTGATAACATTTGAATCACCTGGATTGTTGAGCCAATAATAATCATCCGTTCTGGTGTTGCCATGCTCTGTAAAAATTTTTGCGCCCTTCTTTGTGATCGGTGGATGAAACGCCTGGGCGGTTGTTTGCTGTGCTAATAAAAAAGACAAACTGCAAATAAGTATGAAAGCCTTGACCATAAAGATTTTATTTAACGGAGTTGAAATTTGTTTCAAATTAATAATTAGAATTATGCTTCTCTTTTATTGCTGATAAGAGCGATGAATATTCAATTAAGTATAAGTTTTATGTTTCGTAATAAGTTTTAAAATTAATGGCACGCGTTTGTAACAAAACCAGATTCTCATGACTATGAATTAATTTCGTTAACCGAAAAATTTGTTAGAGGTTCTAAGAGCTTTATTTGAAATTGAAAGTTTATGAAGATACTGAATGTCATTATTAAATATCGCCTGCTATTAGGTGTATTCTTTCTGCTGCTTGCTATAGTTATAAATATCGAGACCAGTTTTTGGCCTTCTTTTATTTTATATTTAATAGCATTAGTACTTATAGTAGGGCATTTCCTTTTTGGGCCAATGCGTCTTATACAAGGTTATATGGAGTCGGGTGATATGGAAGGGGCTCAAAAAGTCATTGATTCTATCTGGTTTCCTGGCTTACTGATTAAGCCGGTACGCTCTGTATATTTTACTTTGAAAGGAAACCTTGCCATGGTAAACGAGGATTATGTGAATGCAGAAGCGCACATGAAAAAAAGCCTCAGCCTGGGAATGCCCATGAAAGAAGCTGAAGGAGCAAACCAACTTCAGCTTGGAATGCTTGCGATGCAAAGAGGGAATATTAAGGAAGCTGAAAAGTATATTCGCCAGGCAATTCGTTCAGGCTTACCAGACAAAGAAAATGAAGCCGCCGCCTATCTCCAGTTATCTTCCATCATGATTAATAAGCGGGAGTTTCGTGCCGCTAAAGAATATTTCAGAAAAGTAAAAGCATGCAAGCCTACAACGCCCCAAATTGTTGACCAGGTAAAACAGATGGAAAAATATATTACGAGGATGCCGGGATAGGAGTTCTCAGATGCAACCTAAGGATGAATCGGGACAAGCTCTCTCTGAATTGGAAAAGTTTCAGTTTAGGAATAAGAATAAAAAAATAATATTTATTTGTTGTACAGTTCAACTACAGAAACCAGCTTTTCAATGTTCAATTCCTTTGCATAACTATCTTTTGGGTAAGATGTGTTCAGCTTTTTTAATGCCTGGGGATTATCTTTTATAGTCTCTTTCAATTCTGCCAGGCCAATGGGATTTATTTTGCCACCGTTTTTGTCAAAAAAGTAGGTACTCCTCCTGTCACTGGTTTTAGTGGTATTTGTAGGGCCGCTCGACTGATAGGCATAAGTCTTATCATATCCCGTAGCATCAAAATAATAGAGGTTTATTTTACCTTTCACCAGGCGTATGAGGTAAACATTATTAAACCTTTGATGAAAGGCTTTCGTATCCTGGAAGGCTACAACATCACTATCATTATATTTTTTAGAATCCAGTGTAAATGCATTGTCCTTGTAAGTTACCCGTACTAAATTTGCGTCATAAGGGTCATAGTTTTTATGTTTCAGTTGTTGACCTGTATAAACTGTTCCATTATTTTTTACAATCGAAGCCTCGTAGGTTGTTTCCCTTGAAGCTTTTGCCCTGTCGTCAAATTGCTTAAAAGTTACGCAAGATGAAAAAGCAGTAAATAGTAAAAGAGCACAATAAATTTTTGTTTGCATTGAAATTATTTTTTTGGTTAGCAATAGTCCACCGTTACCGAGTGCATAGTAAACGAATTTTTTTACGAATTATTTTTTTGGTGAGATTGCCGGTATCCAAATTATAAAGCGGCTTTTCTTATTCCCGGTAGACGTGTAATAATGTATTACCTGTAATCAGCAAAAGGGAGTAGTAAATCCTCTGCGAGTAACCAACTTACTTAAACATTTATGTACATTCGTTTCCAAATAATCCAATTCAAT
>JBDUEG010000112.1:0-9469 GCA_040002575.1 Ginsengibacter sp. | reverse complement strand
ATCGCTACATCTTTAGCCCCGTCAACTTCCAGTATGCTCTGAGGATTTTTATTCAAAATAAAACTATACGGGTTATCATGGCAAAGAAGTATGTTATGCTTTTTTGCAAAAGAAATCAATTGCGTAAAAAAATATTTTGTCGGTAACTGGCCTGTTGGCATGTGAGGATAATTCACAAACATAAGCCTGACCTTTGAAAGATCGTTTTTCTCAAGTTCTTCAAAATCGGGGAACCAGCTGTTCTGTTCCGTAAGTACATATTCGATCAAGCTGGCACCTGCTATTTTTGCTGCGCTTCTGTAAGTCGGATAGCCAGGATTGGGAATAAGCACTGCGTCACCCTCATTAACATATGTCATACAAATATGCATGATCCCTTCCTTGCTTCCTATAAGCGGTAATATCTCGGTATCCGCGTTAAGATCAACGTTATACCATTTCTTATACCATTTCGCAATTGCAATTCTGAGAATAGGGCTGCCTTTATAGTTCTGGTAAGCGTGCGTGTTAGGCCGGGTAGACTCTTGTTGCAACACTTTTATAACGTCATCATGTGGAGGGAGATCGGGACTACCAATTCCCAAATTAATAACTTGTTTACCCGCCTTATTTAATTCATCTATTTCCCTGAGCTTTTGAGAAAAATAATACTCGCCAATATTATCCAGGCGCTTTGCTACAGACATTTTAATTGAAGAGTCTTTTATGCTTTCGTCGTGTAATACCTCTGGTTCCATACTTGTTTTCTGTGTCATAAAACTTTTTTCGAAGTTTGTGAAGATCTTCCGTTTTTATAAACGCCATGAACTTTCATATCTATCGTTAAAGGCCTGATATTTTGAATAACCTTCTGGAACTGTTCTATAGCCTCAAATTCCATGTCTGCATGAAATGAATATCTCCAGTCACTGCCGGGAATAGGCATTGATTGAAGCTTGCTCAGGTTGATGCCACCATCAGCAATCTTTGATAATACTTTTGCAAGGCTCCCCTTAGAATGATCGGTATGAAAGGTAATCGATGCTTTATCGGGGTTTTCTATTTCCCCGCTGGCTTCCGGCGGCTGCAGCACTAAGAATCTTGTATAGTTATTTCGTAGTGTATGAATATTAGGAACAAGCATATTCAATTGAAAAAGATCAGCTGCCAGTTTACTTGCCACAGCGGCAATGTGTTTGCTGTGATGCTGTTGAAGATTTTTTGCGCTTAGAGCGGTATCTTCTGTCTCAATTAGTTTCCAGTTATATTTTTCTAAAAACTCCATACACTGTAGCAACGCCATTGGGTGTGAATGCACTTCCCTTATATCTTCTAATTTAACACCCGGATTTACCAGGAGGTTCTGCCTGATATGAAGATATACCTCTCCCACAATTTTTAAATTGCTTTTTTGTAACAGATTATAATTAGGCAAAATGCTTCCGGCTATGGAATTTTCAATCGCCATAATACCTCCATCACTTTGTTGTTTGTCAGCAGCTATTTTTATCACTTCCCTGAAAGTAGAACAGAACATAACTTCAACTCGCTTCCCAAAAAACTGTTGTGCAGCTACCTGGTGAAAGCTCCCTTCAAAACCCTGGATTGAAATCTTCTTGTTCATCACTTATTTGAATGTCTGTAAAAAAAAATCCCGACTTTTTAGCCGGGATCATTTATGTTATCAGTTTTACTTTCAATGGTAACAAAAGCTTCCCGGGCTATTTCTAAAATAATAGCTAAAATAATATGGAAAATATGCTTTTGAGTTTTGCATTAGATTTCAAAAATAAGGAAGCGAAACGATACTACCAACCAATTTTTTGCGAGGCTAATTATTCCTGACGATTTAGAGAAAAAGTATTCAACCAAAAATCAAAACTTGAAATGTAAAAAAACCGTTCCTAAGAAGAAACGGCTTTTAGATTGCCTGCCAAGAAAAATATGTATAGTATTATTTAGTTAGCTTATTTCTTCATGGAAGTATCGCTCATCATCATTTTAGATGAGTCACTCATCATCATTGAACTGCTATCTGTCATTGGAGCAGGAGCCGGAGTCATCATAGTTGAATCTGAAGACATCATTGTAGTTGAATCTGTAGATGTTTCTGTAGATGTTGCGCTATCACCACATGCTACAAAAAAGGCAGAAACGGCAAGGACTAATAATACTTTTTTCATTTTGTTTAATTTAGTTTTTTACAATTTATTTCAAGTTTATTCCCTAAAACAGATAAGGTAACCCTTCATAAAAAAAAATTTTGGATTTTTTTTTGGGTTACTTTTCCACATTAAAAGTATTAATTAGAACCTAGTGAATATATATGAGCAGGAGAAACAGCTCTTGGAAGCTTTTGTTTCTAACGACAGGATTGCAATTGAAAGAATCTACCGGGAAAATTTCCCTTCAATTCAGGCGTTCATTATAAAGAATAACGGGTATGCTGATGATGCGAAAGATATTTTCCAGGAAGCGATGATCATACTTTTTCAAAAAGCTAAGCTTGATTCTTTTGTTTTAACCTGCCAGATAAAAACATATTTGTATTCAGTCTGCAGGAGATTATGGCTAAAAAAGCTTCAAAGGGAAAACAGGTATAATCATGTTACCGATCTTTTTAAAGAAACAATAGCCGTTGAAGATGAAATTGAAGCGCATGAAAAGCAAAATGCCGAAATGAATTTGATGGAAAAAGCATTATCAAAAATTGGCGAACCGTGTAAAGGTATATTGGAAGCATTTTACATCCATAAGAAGACGATGCCTGAAATAGCAGAAGCGTTTGAATACACCAATGCTGACAATGCCAAAACACAGAAATATAAATGCCTTATAAGGCTTAAAAAAATATTCTTTTCACAATATAAAAATGGAGAGTAAAATGGAAGACAATTTACTTCTTGACGCAATCGAAAGATATAGAAATGGTGAAATGACCGGTGAGGAAAAAACATTTTTTGAAGAGCTTCGCAAAAACAATGCTGCTATTGACCAGGTAGTAGCCGAACATAATTTCTTTCTTACCGAACTGGAAAAAATGAGTGAGCTAACTTCATTTAAGCAAAGCCTGAATGAAGTAGAAAGTAAGCTTATCAATGAAGGTGTTATTTCTCACAAAGGATTAAAAGGAAAAGCAAAAATTAGTTTTTTGTGGAGCCGGTATCGCAGAACAATCGCTGTAGCAGCTTCAATTGCAGGCCTTGTGTCTATTGCGACCGCCACAATTGTCTCTACCTATTCCGAAAAGAAAAACGTTGCCGCAATTACACCATTAGTTGATAATAAGCTCCACCAGATGGAGCATAAAATCAACCAAATAGAAAACAAGATAAATGTTGCTTCTGCTGCCGCAAGTCGTGTAGCTGTCAAGCCTAAATTTGAAGCGAATTTCAGGGCGACAGGGTTTCTTGCTGATGGTAATGGTTACATCATTACGAATGCTCACGTTGTAAAGGATGCCCGTAATCTAATTGTTGAAAATAAGAAAGGTGAGCAGTTTTCTGCTAACGCGGTTTATGTAAACAAAAATACTGACCTTGCTATATTGAAGATTACCGACACTTCCTTCCAGAAACTTACTGATCTCCCTTATACTTTTACAAAATCACCGACCGAGCTTGGCGAGCACATTTTTACGTTGGGCTATCCACGCGAAGAAATTGTGTATGGAGAAGGATATCTAAGCGCAAAGTCAGGTTATTTTGGCGACACTACTTCTTACCAGGTGAGTATATCAGTTAATCCCGGTAATAGCGGCGGCCCGGTAGTGAATAAAAATGGAGAAGTAATAGGTATCATAAGCGGCAAAGAAACAAATGCTGACGGTGTAGTATTTGCGATAAAATCTAAAAATATTTATGATGCCCTGAAAGATGTCATAAAAAAAGATTCAATAAAGCTTCCTGTAAAAAATACGTTAAAGGGGCTTGATCGTGTACAGCAAATAAAATGGCTTGAAGATTATGTGTATATGATTAAAGGAAACTAAAAATATATACGATGTACGATGTGAGATGTACAATGTAAAGGTCGAATTGAAAGAATCAGCAGCTAATTGTCTTATATCTTACTGTAATGAACCACTAGTCTGTTCGTTTTTTTACAACTGAATTAGTGAAAATCAATCCCACAATTTCTTAGGATAAGCGCCACTTTCTATCAATGCTTCTATACTTTTTTTCACTTCCGGGGCATCTTCGCGATAGGTGACGCCAAACCACTGGGCTGCGGTGGGAATCACTTTTATATTATGATTGGGTTGGTCAATAAATGCATCGCCAATGATCGGAATAAAAAATTCTGACTTGATGTTTTCCCCACTCTCTTTTAAAAACTTTAGAAATAGTTTTTGAATGAAATCGAAAACTGATGAGTCAAAGCCCCAAAAGTTCATACTGACCGGCGTACCTTCTGGTAATTCAATTTTGTTGTCACCTTCTTCGTAAACAATTTTGCCGCTCTCTCTATAAACCTTAACGCGTTCAACAATACCTACAAGATTGTTATTACTATCTGCTTCGCATACCCCACGGCTTACCGTACCGTTTTCTGACAGCGTTTTGGAAAGCTGGTAACCAATAATGCAATATGTCTGCGGATTAACTTCCCCTGTTAAAAATGTAGCGGCTTTTTCAAATGCGTCCCGGCCATAAAAATCATCTGCATTAATTACTGCAAAGGGCTCTTTAATTACGTCTTGAGCGCATAGCACGGCATGTGCCGTGCCCCATGGCTTCTTTCTGTCGGCAGGAATCGCAAATCCATTTGTATAAGAATTCATTTCCTGGAAAACATATACGGTTTCAATTTTCCCGGATAGCTTTGGTTCAAACACCTTTTTGAATTCCTCAGCAAAATCTTCCCTTATTATAAATACTATTTTGCCAAAGCCACTTTCTATAGCGTCATGAATGGAGTAATCAATAATTGTTTCGCCAGAAGGGCCAAAGGAGTCCATTTGCTTGATACCGCCATACCGGCTTCCCATACCTGCCGCGAGAATTAAAAGAGTTGGTTTCATTTTGTAATTATATATTAGAGTTTGTTCTGAAATTTTAAATTGCTGCGAAAATAAGCAAGAATTTTTATTGTAAAAGTCCTGTACCATTGTTACCAGATCCCATAAATATTACGCCACGAATTAATCTGTTGCATAATGAGGTATGCGATTTAAAGAAGGTAAGCTTGTCAATGTTAAGGCTTGATGAAATACACCCGGTAGTCTCCGGTAATAAGCTCTTCAAATTGCGTTATTTCCTGGATGAAGCGATTTCTTCTTCTCATAAAACAATCATCACATTTGGGGGAGCATGGTCAAATCATCTTGCGGCTGCAGCATATGCCTGCGAAAAAACAGGCTTAGAGTCTATGGGCTTTGTTCGTGGAGAAAAACCGGCGGCCATGTCATATACTTTGAGATTTTGCATACAGCATCGAATGAAGCTGGAATTTTTAAGCAGAGACTTGTATAAAAAAATCGCTGATAGTGATTTTCTTGACATGTTAACCGAAAAGTATGGAGAGCATACCTTAATTCCCGAAGGAGGATTTGCAATACAAGGTTCAAAAGGATCCCAACAAATTGCCCATTTTGTAGGTCAAAAATATACGCATATTTGTTGTCCTGTAGGAACAGGAACTACCTTTGCCGGCCTTATAAATGGATGTAATGACGACGCAGTGGTTATAGGATTTAGTGCTTTAAAAAACCTGAAAGACATTGCCGACAGGCTTAAGAAATTAAATGTTGATGAAACAAAAAAGCTTTTTTTTAACTGCGATTATCATTTCGGAGGCTACGCAAAAAAAACAGATGAACTCATCAGCTTCATGAATAACTTTTACCATCACAATAAAATTCCACTGGATTTTGTTTATACAGGTAAGATGATGTTTGGAGTAATTGACCTTGTAGATAAAAACTATTTTCCGGCAGGTTCAAACATTCTTTGCATTCATACCGGAGGTTTGCAGGGCAATCAATCACTATCGGACGGAGTGCTTAATTTTTAAGTTCCGTTAACAAGCCATTATATTTGTTCTAAAAAAAAGATAGCATCTTCACTTCATGCTTAAACCAGTTTTCCTTTTATTTTCCTTACTGATCTTGCAAAAATTTTCTTTTTCCCAGGATACATTGCCCAAAGTTTCTGTAACACAAATAAGCGATAAAGTTTTGATCTCGTGGTCTAATCCTTACACCTCTGTTACAAACATTGGCATTCAGCGATCTTACGATAGCTTGAAATATTTTACAACGATTGGCAGTGTACTTAATGTAAAGGCGCCATCAAACGGTTTTGTAGATACAAAAGAATTCATGCCTGCACAATATTACCGGCTTTTCATTTCATTTGAGGGAGGTACTTATATATTTACAGAGTCGCACAAGCCGGCGATAGATACCCAGGCAGCTATGCCTCAACTGTCAGAAAATTTTAAGGACGTTAAGACCTGGTTCATCCCTTCAAAGCAAATCTATACTGGCAGAGATAACAACGTTATAATGGCTTTGCCTGATGCCAATAAAAAAAAATATTCAGTTAAATTTTTTGAAGATGATGGAACTTTTCTTTTTGAAATCAAAACGATTGGCGAGCCTTATCTCACGGTAGATAAAGTGAATTTTGTTCATTCCGGGCTGTTTAGATTTGAATTGTATGCTGACGGCGTATTGGCTGAAAAGCATAAGGTTTATATTCCAAAAGATGGAAAGCCTATACCACCTCTTGATGTACAGGGCTATGAAGTGAAGTAATGATCACATCAAATACCCGCTCAAAATTATTTTTGATTTTTTCCTTTACCTCCTCAAAATTTACTTTGCAGCCAAGTTCTTTTTCAATAGAAGTCACTTGCTTATTAATGATGCCGCAAGGAATAATATTATTAAAGTAACTAAGGTCAGTATTTACATTAAGAGCAAAACCGTGCATGGTTATCCAGCGGCTGCAGCGTATTCCCATCGCACATATTTTTCGCTCTTTTCCTGGCGTGCCCGGCTCGATCCATACGCCTGTCTCTCCCGGGCTTCTTTCACCTTTGATACCATACTCCGCTATGGTAAGTATGATAACCTCTTCAAGGCTTCTTAAATATTTTCCAATATCGGTGTAAAATTTTTCGAGGTCTAATATCGGATAACCTACTACCTGCTGCAGTCCATGAAAGGTAATATCGCCTCCACGGTCAGTTTTGAAAAACTCAATTTCTTTCTCCTCCATCTCTAATTCGTTCAATAGCATATTCTCGATTTGTCCACTTTTCCCAAGTGTATATACCGGTGGATGTTCACAAAAAAGGAGATGGTTTAAAGTTGGCAAACGATTGACAGTTCCAGGCGCCAGATTCGTAGCATTTAGTAGTTTCGCCTTCCTTCCTTCAGCTTTAATTTCAAGGTTTTTTTTAAGTAATATTTGCTGGTAATCCCATGCAAACTTATAATTGATAATTCCAAGGTCTTCAAAAAGGACTTTCTGTTTATCCAAACTAAAACATTTTAATTTGCAAAGATAGAGATTGGGGATTGAGATTTGAATTTTGAAAATTAAGAATTGAATTTTTACTTTTTTATGTCTGAAGAAGATTTACATAATGACGACAATGAAGAGCTTTTTGAAAGGCTTACTATTGTCAGCGCTAAAGGACAGGAGCCGTTGCGGATAGATAAATTTTTGATGAACCGCATTGAAGGTGCAACACGAAATAAAATTCAGCAGGGCATTGAGGCGGAACGGGTGCTTGTAAATGATCTTCCTGTAAAGTCAAATTATAAAGTAAGGCCAGAAGATAAGATTATAGTTTACGATACTTATTTGCCAGAGTCATCAGAAATAGTTCCTGAAAATATTCCATTCAAGATTGTATATGAAGATGACGACGTAATGGTGATTGATAAAGAAGTGGGCATGGTTGTTCATCCCGGAAGTGGAAACCCGGGTGGAACTTTAGTAAATGCGGTCGCCTGGTATTTGAAGGAAAAAAATCCATCAATAAGTGAAGATGAACTGGCACGCTTTGGCCTGGTACATCGTATTGATAAAAACACAAGTGGGCTCCTGGTATTGGCAAAAACACCAAAGGCAATGACCAACCTCGCAAAACAATTTTTCGACCATACGGTACATCGTCGCTATGTCGCCTTGGTATGGGGTGATTTTGAAAACACTGAAGGCACTGTTATAGCTCATGTGGGCAGGCATCAAAGGTTTAGAAAATTGTTTACATCCTACCCGGAAGGTGAGCATGGGAAAGAAGCTATCACACATTATAAAGTGCTTGAAAAATTTAATTATGTAACCCTTGTTGAATGCAGGCTTGAGACAGGCCGCACACATCAAATAAGAGTGCACATGCAATACATCGGTCATCCGCTTTTTAATGATGCTACTTATGGCGGCGATAAAATTGTAAAAGGAACTGTGTTCACAAAATATAAACAGTTTGTAGAAAATTGTTTTGATCTATGTCCCCGTCATGCATTACATGCGCAGCAGTTGGGCTTCACTCACCCAATAACAAAACAAGAAATGAAGTTCGAAAGTCCTCTTCCGGCAGATATCGAAAATGTGATTGAGAAGTGGAGAAAGTATAGCGTGCATAAACAAAAATTCGATTAGCTGCTTACTATACAAATTTATACGAATGACCCTTTCGTAGAAACCACCAACCGGCTAAGATCGAAATTCATTTAATAACTCTTATAGTAAGCAAATTCAAAATTCCTATTTAACTTTAAGTGATAATTATTATGAACACAAAAGATAAAAAAGAAGATATACTTCAAAAACTACAGACAACTATGGATGAACAGTTGATTGAGGAGGTTTATGAATTATTATATCCTAATAAAGCAATTAAAAATATTTCGATAGGCGACTTACCGGAGGAATTGCAAAGCAAATTAAACCGTGCATTAGATGATTATAAAAATGGACGGTATATTACTCATGAACAAATGAAACAAAAGGTGGAGCAATGGCTTACCAACTAATATGGTCAGCTGAAGCTGAAAATGATTTCAAAAGCATAGTTCTATATCTTAAGGAAACCTGGTCTCTTCAATCCTCCGAAAAATTTATCGCACGTACATACAGAAGATTGGAAAAGCTTGCAGAAATACCTATGATCGCCCGTGCAACGTCTCAGCATTTAATTTACATATACAAACTAGATCGTAAAAACGCACTGTTTTTTTCCCTGGAATCCAATCATCTCATCCTTTTAAGTATTTATCCTTACAAAAGAGACGTCACTAAAAGTAAATATTATTGATTTCGTGATCTCACAAAATCAAAAAGAGTCGCAGTGAACACGCCTCTTTCTCTTTTCTTAAAAATCGCCTTCCAGTTGCCGTTATAGCGAAGCACTGCAGGCACTAGAAGATCGCCAACTTTTGTCATTTCGGTTTCCATTTCAACATTGAAGTCATACACACCCGCATCATAACTCAGGGAATATTTTCGGGCAACTATTTCAAAAGTTTTTT
>JBDUEG010000111.1:0-9548 GCA_040002575.1 Ginsengibacter sp. | reverse complement strand
AAACAAAAAAGCCGCATAGAAATGCGGCTATTGTTAAGAACCAGTGAGGTTCTGTAACCCCCAAAGAAAACGAGTTGAATTATTTTATATTTATATAGATTAAGTTCTTGTTTGTCATTTTATTGATTTGATAATCTTTATATTATTGTTTAAAAACCTTTTGGCTTGTAATTAAGTTTCCATCGACTATCAAATCAACTATGTATAAGCCAGATGGGTTAGAAGAAATGTTTTTCAATTCCATTTCATTATCTCCTTTTGATATCCTTGACTCGTTAGCACATACGACCTGTCCTGTTGCATTTACAAGCCTTAGCTGGGCTTTGCTCCCACCATCATTATAAAACTTTATATTGATTTTGCTAACGTATGGGTTCGGATACACTTTCATAAAAACCTTACTTGCTGAATTGAACCGAACCATTTTTACAGCACTATAAGTAACTTGTCCATCGATATCAATCTGTTTTAAACGGTAGTAAACAACTTTGTGATCGCTGAGGCCTTTTACTTTATCTACGAAACTGTATTTGTTTAAACCTGTATTCGCTTCTGGCCCAAAAATCAATGCCGCTGTAGAGAAATCTTTTTGATCGAAGCTTCGCTCAATTTCAAAATGATCATTATTGGTTTCACTCTCTGTTGCCCAGGAAATATTTACTGAAGAGCTATTCAAAGCGTACGCTTCGAAAGAGCGATATTTTACGCCAAGTGTATTAACGATGTTACTAATACTTTTAAAATAAAGACTATTATATCTATCAGTTGCAATGCTACCGCTAGTACCATTATTATCTATCTGTGATCCAAGGGACAGTTTTATTTTTGATATATTAATAAAATGAAAGTTGATTCTTACATCCAGGGATGTCGTATCTATATTTGTTCTATTTAATATCGGACCTAAAACGCGTAGACCTGTAACATTAGTTCCTTCATTTTCATTAGTATCGTCATCTTCATCAACGTTAGAAATAGTTAACAATGAAGGTACTATAGTAGGTAAATCATAGCTGGAAGCCTTTTCCATATCAATAAATTCACGAACCCTAACGTTGTCCCCATCTATGTCGACTGCAGACAGATCAAGTAAAGGAAATGTATAGTCTACATTTAACGCCGTTTTAAAGGTAATTTCCCATTTTATACAGGATGTGCCATAAGTGGAAGGACCACCAATGGTCGGTTGCCATGCGTCATAATACCCCAGCGTTGAATCATCAATATTTACCAGCCTGGCGCCATTTTTCAAATCTGCAATCTCTATATATGCATCAATCCCTTCCACAACATTTGAAAATTTATAGGTAGCATGTTTTTGTCCATCAATACCTGATATCAATTTAGGCTGTACAAATCTAAGTTTTGGAGAAAGAGACTGACCGTTAGCTGAAAAAATCGAAAAGATTATTAATGTTATAAGCACAAAGTTGCACTTACCTACTAAAGTAGATTTAAAGTTCATTTCTTGTGGTTTTGGTTTTAAAAAGTCAAGCTAGCTGCGCTAACGTGAAAAGCAGTCATTTCAAGGAGGGACCTGTTTCTGAAGTTAAGATACCCTGGTAAGTCGGTGTATCACTAATTCGGAGGCAAACATAAAATACAAATTTGGAAATTGCAATACCGTAAAATTACGGTGCAAATGGTTTTGAATACTTATTAGTAAAAATGTATTATTTGTAGATAAGTTTCAAAAGAATTCGCATTTCGCACTAAATAAGTCAATAGTTTTTAAAAATAAAATATCAAAATTTAAAAATCATGTTCTTAGCACTCCTAATTTATCTATTTCGGGTTCCAAATCACCGTCTTTTAAAAAAAAGTGTTTGCCAATTAAAATCCATTTTTTTTGTGACATATCCCATAATTTGAAATAAATAAGCAATCTAGATCAGTAAAATATTATTAATCAATTATATACAAATGCAACAAGTCAAATTGACACCATTATTCTTACAAGAGAAAATTACTTCTAATTTTATGATAATACTAAGTAATTTAAATTAACTATAATGTTTGAATTTACATATAAAAGTAATAATATCATTTATTTATGCCTTAAATTATTTAATAAAATATTTAGTATTATGGAATCAGGGTTTAAAATAATATAAACTAATGTTTTTAGGCCTGTAAAAAGCTATCTTTATTTCAAATTTTTAGATGAGCCTTAAAAAGTTATCCATTACTATTGCATGTTTTGTCTGCCTCTCCTGTTCGGCACCCAAAGCGCTTGAATATAAAACCTATCGAAATTTTTCTATTCAAAAATTGGGATTTAATAACACAGCTATTTCCTTAGACCTGGAGTATTATAATCCTAATAATTTTGGACTACAGCTGAAAAATAGTGATCTCGATATTTTTATAAATGGGATTCGGCTCGGGCATAGCACTTCGGATACTCTTATTAATATCCCAAAAAGAAACACCTTTATACTTCCGATTAAGTTCGATGTGGATATGCAGAATATGTTCAGGAATGCATTAAACACACTTCTTGGAAAAGAAATTACCGTAAAACTTACAGGAAAATTGAAGGTTGGGAAAGGAAATGTCTTTATGAGTTTTCCTCTAAATTATGAATCTAAAGAAACCTTTAGCCTTTTTTAGCTAATTATGGATTGGTATTAAGACTTTTTAACCTCCTGCTGTATATGCTGGCAAGTTTTAGGAAGCCTTTTGTATGCATCGGGTTCAGCTGTTATATCATCAGCGTCGTATCCCATATTGGCAAGTGCAGTTTTGATATTTTCGATATTAGTCCGGTCTTTATACCAAACTACAGTAACTGTATGTTTTTTATAATCAGCTTTTACTGATGAAACTCCGTCTTCATGGACAAGCCAATTTTCAATCCGGCTTTTGCAAGCTTCACACTGCACACCAGGTGTAGCTATTATTGCTTTTTGAGTTGACTTTTGGCTGAAAGATGAAATATTAAAAAACAAAAGGGCAAATGCAAGCAGAATATATGTTTTCATAGCCAAAATTTCAACGAATTTAAGTATTCACTTTCCAATTTTCAGGATCCTTTCTCCAGTTTAACAATGCGTTTTGATCATCTTCAGAGATTATATTTTTTTCAATGGCCTTTAAAATTAAAGTCTCGTAATCAGTCAATGATTGAAAGCTTATGCTCATTGAATCAAAAGAACTCTTAGCCTTATCAAATCCGTAATTAAAAATTGAAATCAATCCTTTAATATTTAATTCTGCTGTCCTTAGAACTTCAGCAACCTGCAGACTGCTTTTGCCAGTGGATATGAGATCTTCTATTAAAACAACGGTCTTTCCTGATTGATAAAAACCTTCTATCTGATTTGCAAGCCCATGCTCTTTTGGCTTAGGTCGCACGTATATAAATGGTAATTTTAGTTGATCTGCTACCATTGCGCCCCAGGGAATGCCGGCGGTAGCAACGCCTGCTATTAAATCAATACTCCTGTATAGTCCAAGTACCGCATCACACATTTCTGATTTAATAAAGTCCCTGGCATCCGGAAATGAAAGTGCCTTCCTGTTATCACAATAGATTGGACTTTTCCAACCACTTGCCCAGATGAAGGGATTGCTTACACTTAATTTTATTGCATTAATTTGTAAAAGTTTCTCAGCAACAGCCCCTTTATTGTTCATGCTGCGAAGATAATAAAGACGAATGAGCTGCATTACAATTTACTTCGATGACAAACCTGTTTATCTATGTGATGAATTGAATTTAGAAATTGAAGAAGTAAGGCATCACCCCGATGCGATTTTCATCGACGAGCTTTCAACCTCTGCAATAAATTCCCTCCTACATGAAATAAAAAAACCTGCGTTTCATGCCGGAATAATTATGCATAAAGACCTGATTAAATTGAAAAAAAAGTTTTTTAAACATTTCAAAGTTGTTCAGACCGGTGGTGGTGTTGTTAGAAATATTGACGAAGAAATTCTCCTTATTTTTAGAAGGGGAAAATGGGATCTGCCAAAGGGGAAGATCGATCCCGGTGAAACATTAGAAGAATGCGCGATTAGAGAAGTTCGGGAAGAGACGGGGATTCAAGGGTTAAAAATCCTTTCTAAAATAAGCATTACTTACCATACCTATATTGAATTTGGAAAACATATCCTCAAAGAATCACACTGGTATTTAATGAATTCTTTTCAACAAGAAGAATTAATTCCTCAGGTAGAAGAAGATATCACACAAATACGCTGGGTAGATAAAGACGATTTCAAAAAATATCTCGATAATACGTTTCCAACAATTAAATCAGTTTTGGAAACAGCAGAAGTTCTATAACAATACCTTAGTCTTGCTATGGTTTTATAGGAAGTATAGCTACTGTAAGCCTGCACACACAAGTAAGTTTTTGATGATCATCATGCAATTTAATATCCCAAACATGGGTCAATTTTCCAAGATGCAATGGAGAGCATGTTGCAGTAACCAACCCTTCTTTTACACTCCTGATATGATTTGCATTGATCTCTAAACCTACACAATAGAACTTCTCCATATCAATAACCAGTGCCGAACCGAGGCTTCCAATTGTTTCTGCAAGCACACAAGATGCCCCGCCATGAATTATCCCGTAAGGTTGCCTGGTTCTTTCGTTAACAGGTATGGACATCCTTAGAAACTCATTCCCAACCTCTACCCATTGAATATCGAGGAAGGCAGCCATTGTCTCCTTTCCAAACTCCTTTACATCGGAAAGTGTCAGGGCTTTATTAAACCAAATAGGCATTACTTAATACTTTTAATAACAACTTCCGGAAGGAATTGCGCTACATCGCCGCCATTTCGGATCACATCCCTTATTAATGTGCTGGCTACAGAAGTATACTTAGGGAGACAGGTTAAAAATACCGTCTCGACGTTATCTGCTAAACTTCTGTTCATATCTGCTATGGCCTTCTCATATTCAAAATCATTCACGTATCGTATTCCCCTAAGAATGAAATTGGCACCAACCATTTTACAACAATTTACGGTTAGGCCATCATAGGCAAGTACCTGTATTTTTGGTTCGCCTATATAAATGTTTTGGAGCCAATCAATCCTCTGCTCCTCGGAAAACATGGGAACTTTATTACTATTGCGCCCAATACCTATCACAAATTTATCGAAGAGAGGCAGTGCCCTGTCGATAATATCAGTATGTCCAAGTGTTACCGGATCAAAAGTGCCGGGGAACAAACAAGTTCTTACCATATTTTGTATCTAAAAGAAAAAAAATTAATTGAAATTTTGTTTATTACTAAGTAAATATAGCACCGCCATTCTTATAGCTACGCCATTTTCAACCTGTTGTAAAATAATTGATTGCTTAGAATCAGCAACATCACTGTCAATTTCAACACCTCGGTTTATAGGGCCGGGATGTAATATCACTATTTCTTTATCAAGACTATTCAATAGTTTCCTGCTTATGCCATATGCAAGATTATATTCCCGTAATGAAGAAAATAAAACCTGGTTCTGCCGCTCTAATTGTATGCGCAAAACGTTGGCAACATCGCACCATTGTAAAGCCTTCTTAAGATTGTATTCTATCTCGATGTCAAATGCTGACTTTACATATTTAGGAATAAGCGTAGGTGGTCCCGCGACCATTACTTCTGCCCCAGCTTTTTTTAATAAATATATATTACTTAATGCAACCCTTGAGTGCATGATATCTCCGATTAGTACAACTTTTTTACCCTGGAGAGTACCCAACTTTTCTTTTATTGAAAATGCATCAAGCAGTGCCTGGGTTGGATGTTCATTAATGCCATCACCCGCATTAATGATAGCTGCAGGAATATGCTTTGCCAGGAAATGAGGAGCACCGCTTGCACTGTGCCGCATCACAACCATATCAACTTTCATTGATAGTATATTATTGACGGTGTCTAATAAAGTTTCTCCCTTTGAAACTGAAGAACCAGATGCAGAAAAGTTAAGCGTATCAGCACTCAGCCGCTTTTCCGCGAGCTCAAATGAAATGCGGGTACGTGTTGAATTTTCGTAAAACAAATTTACGATTGTGGTATCCCTTAAGGAGGGAACTTTTTTTATAGGTCTCTGTAAAACTTCTTTGAATTGTGTGGCAGTTGAAAGAATAAGATCAATGTCGCCAGGTTGTAAATCTTTAATGCCAAGAAGATGTTTGGTAGAAAGTTGCATTAAAGGTCAAAGCTAAGAGAAAAAAATTAATTGAAATGAGATTGGGTCATTAGAATGCCATTAAGTATTTATAAAATGATTCACCCGTAAATCAGTATAAAATAACTTCTTGTTTGTCCCACTCTACTTTTACTTTCTGTGAGATGATTGAATCAATCGACTTACCACAGTAATCAGGCTGAATAGGTAATTGCCTGCTAAACCTTCGGTTAATAAGAACACACAGTTCAACTTTCTTTGGGCGGCCAAACGCTAACAGAGCGTCTAATGCCGCCCTGATAGTTCTTCCTGTATACAATACATCATCAACCAATATCACGTTTTTATCTTCTATTGAAAATGAAATATCTGTTTGATTTGGCTGGTGAAGATTTTTCCGGATATCATCTCTGTAAAAAGTAATATCGAGCTTACCATACTTAATTTTTTGATGTGGATTAATTTTTTCCAGCTGCTCAAAAATTTTATTTCCCAAAAAAATACCACGAGGCTGAATGCCAATCAATACAATAGAATCTAGTTGAACATAGTTCTCAATGAGCTGGTAAGCCAGCCTTTCAATGGTAATTTGAAGTTGATATTTATTTAAAATTATCTTCATCTACGGAAATAAAATTTCATAATTATCGGTTAGTTTATCAATTAAATTTTACGGATGATTATTTTTCATTCATAAATGGGTAACGATAATTTGTAGCAGGATTAAAAGTTTCTTTAATTGTTCTGGCACTTAGCCACCGGTATAAATTTAGCATACTGCCTGCTTTGTCGTTAGTTCCGCTTCCACGTGCACCGCCAAATGGTTGCTGCCCAACTACTGCACCCGTAGGCTTATCGTTGATATAAAAATTACCCGCACTATTTGCAAGCCTTCTGGTAGCGACTTCAACTGCGTACCTGTCTTGTGCAATCACTGAACCGGTAAGAGCATAGGGCGAAGTTGTGTCTACTAATTTAAGAGCTTCCTCAAATTTGTTTTCGTCATAAACATATAAAGTGAGGACAGGGCCAAATAGCTCGTCGCACATAGTAACGTAGCGTGGATCTGTAACTTCGATAACTGTTGGCTCTATAAAATATCCTATTGTTTTATCACACCTTCCTCCAACTAGTATTTTAGCATCTTTATCTTTTTTCACCTGTTTTATATATCCTTCAAGTTTGTCAAAACTTTTCTCATCGATTACTGCATTTATAAAACACGAAAAATCTTCAACACTGCCCATTTTCATCGTTTTAATTTCTGCTACCAATTTCTTTTTAACCTGCTGTGCAATATTGGATGGTATGTATGCTCTCGATGCTGCAGAGCATTTCTGTCCCTGGTATTCAAAAGCACCACGGCAAAGAGCAGTTACTACAACACCTACATCAGCACTTTTATGAACGAGCACAAAGTCTTTACCTCCCGTTTCGCCAACAATGCGTGGGTATGATTTATATATTTTCGTATTCGTGCCAATTGTCTGCCACATTGAATTAAATACACCTGTACTCCCCGTAAAATGAATACCTGCAAAATCAGGATGACTGAAACATACATCACCTAAAGTAGGGCCATCAACAAATATTAAATTTATGACTCCATCTGGCAAGCCCGCTTCCTTTAAAATACGCATGAACATTTGTGCGCTGTAGACCTGTGTATTTGCACACTTCCATACAACCACATTTCCACACATGGCCGCTGATGTTGGAAGATTGCCTCCTATGGCAGTGAAATTAAAAGGAGTGATAGCAAGAACAAATCCTTCAAGCGGACGGTATTCCATACGATTGTAAACGCCCGGTCCACTTACTGGCTGCTGCCTATATATTTCGCTAAGAAAATGAACATTAAATCTTAAAAAATCTATTAACTCACAAGTCGCATCTATCTCCGCCTGGTAGGCATTTTTGCTTTGCCCGAGCATTGTGGCGGCTAACATTTGAGGTCTGTATTTCGTTGACAGAAGCTCGGCAGCCTTAAGAAAAATATTCGCCCTGTTTTCCCAAGTTGAATTTGCCCATTTATCTTTTGCTTTTAAGGCTGCATTGATCGCTTTTTTTACATGTGCTGCGTCCCCAACATGAAAACTCCCCAGTAAGTGATTCTTTTCATGTGGTGGGTTTATAGGTATCTTATTACCGGTACGCACTTCTTCAGCACCGATATACATTGGTATGTCGCTCTTTTTACTTTTTAATTCATTGAGAGCGCTTTTCAGCAGCTCACGTTCTTTACTTCCGGGAGCAAAATCATTGACTGGCTCATTGCCTGGCAAAGGGTAATAAAAACTTCCGGTATTCATAAATTAAAATTTATTCACAGTCATAAGTGAACTGTAATAATTAAAAAGTTACAACAATTTTGGTAAGATTAGCTGAAGCTATTTTTTAAGATACATTACTTCTTTTACAAGATTCACGGTTCGTGGTACATCCGGTAAATATAGTGCAACGAGGTTAGGTGCGTAATGCATTGGAGCGTCAATCGAGGTTATTCTTCTTATAGGTGCATCAAGATAATCGAATCCTTCCTTTTGTATACGATAAGTAATTTCTGAAGAAACAGAAGCGAACGGCCATTGCTCTTCTACAATTACCAGTCTGTTTGTTTTCTTTACTGATTCAAGAATTGTTTGCCAGTCCATAGGACGTATGGTTCTTAAATCAATAACTTCTGCGCTGATGTTTTCCTTTTCAAGTTCAGCAGCTGCGCCTAATGCTACTTTCATCATTTTATTGAATGAAACAATAGTAACATCTTTCCCTTCTCTTACTACTTTGGCTTTTCCAATTGGAATTAAATATTCTTCTTCGGGTACTTCACCCTTCTCACCATACAATACTTCACACTCCATAAAAATCACTGGATCATTATCGCGGATAGCGCTTTTTAATAACCCTTTTCCATCATATGGATTGCTTACTGAAATTACTTTTAAGCCCGGGATATTTGCATATAAAGATTCGAATGCTGTTGAATGTTGTGCACCTAATTGTCCGGCACTCCCGTTTGGCCCTCTAAAAACAATCGGGCAACCCACCTGCCCTCCGCTCATCGCAAGCATTTTTGAAGCTGTATTTAATATCTGATCAAGGGCAAGAGTGGCAAAATTCCATGTCATATATTCAACAATTGGCCTTAGACCATTCTGCGCCGCACCCACTGCAATTCCAGTAAATCCAAGTTCAGATATCGGCGTATCAATTACTCTTTTTTCTCCAAATTCTTCCAGCATTCCCTGGCTTACTTTGTAAGCGCCATTGTATTCTGCTACTTCTTCTCCCATTAAAAACACTGATTCATCACGCCTCATTTCTTCATTCATCGCTTCACGCAATGCCTCTCTGAATGCAATTTCTCTCATTTATAAAATTTGAGTGGCAAAAATATTCGATA
>JBDUEG010000110.1:0-9619 GCA_040002575.1 Ginsengibacter sp. | reverse complement strand
TAAATGCAGCATTTATTATTCATCATGATGAAGGAAATATAGGAGTGGTTACCGACGATTATTATTATGTAAAAAATCTGAGGATAAATAAAGAAGAGCTGATGCCAATGCGATCGGGCGATCTATTACTTTCAAGAGCACAAAAAGATTCTGTAAAAAGGAAGTTAAGTGAACTTACATCAGGTATTTATGAAACGGCTAAGTGGATGCTGGTAAATAATAAATAGCGTGAATTTTAAGCCTTTTACAATGTTGTTTTTAGAATCAGCTTTTTAGCAATGATCAACATTCTAGGAGAATTTCTCACATGATAATGCATAAAATTATAGTCTCCAAAAACCTCTTCTATCTGCAATTGATGATAGGCAAGCATCTCGGTAAAATCCCCTAATGAAAACTTAGCAACTTTCTCCATGTTCTCAAGTTGCCTGTTTGACTTTTCATCTTTCACAATAATTTTTTTGTAAAAATGCGTTTCATCAGACCATTTGGTTATATAATAATTTACGCCGTCAATCTCTTTCTGTGATTCCCGTATAAGGTGATCTTCAGCATAGTGTACGTTGAGATAATCCAACACAAAAATTCCACCTGGCTTTATGGATTGTGCAATAGTCCTGATGGAATTGTCGTGCTCTCTTCTCGTATCAAAATATCCAAAGCTTGTGAAGAAATTAAAAGCGTAATCAAAATAATTTATCCAAAAAGGAAGGCGCATATCATGCACAAAAAAATCAAGATTTTCGCACTCATACTTTTTGGCTTCCCTGATACTATCTATTGACAAGTCAATACCTGTTACATTGAATCCTTTTGATGCCAGCATGCGGGAATGCCTTCCTTTGCCGCAGGCAATGTCAAGCATATAGGAAGCAGGAGGCGGCTTTAGAAAATCAATAAGTTTATCAATAAATGCCGAAGCTTCCGCTTCATCCCTGTTAAAATATAACTGGTGATAATAGGGTGAATTAAACCAACCTTCGAACCAGGGCTTCTCATCTGCCATACTTTAAAATTGTTTGGCAAATGTATTAGTTATTGCCTTAGTCACCAGATAATGTAACGGATATGTTTACAGAAATGTGGCGTATTCAGTTATCGATATTTATGTTCATAGACACTGCTGTTGGAGGATGGGTAATTTGATATATTTGTTTTTATTTAATTTGCAGCCTTATTTACAAACACCAAATAGTGGCACTCATAAAAAGCATTTCAGGCATCAGGGGAACAATCGGAGGCAGACAAGGAAACAATCTTTCGCCCCTTGATATTGTTAAATACACCGCAGCTTATGCGGGATGGCTCAAAACAATCAGCAGCAATAACACGGTAATAATAGGCAGAGATGGAAGAATGAGTGGTGAAATGGTCAGCACCTTATGCGCAAGTACGCTCCTCGCTTGCGGCTTCAATGTTATTGATCTTGGTATAACTACAACGCCAACTGTTGAAATTGCGGTGAAGGAAGAAAATGCCAGTGGTGGAATAGTCTTAACTGCCAGTCATAATCCTAAGGAATGGAATGCATTAAAGTTGCTTAATGGAGAAGGTGAATTTATAAATGCCGAAGACGGTGCCAAGGTACTAAGCATTGCGGAAAAAGAAGATTTCGTCTTTGCTTCCGTTGATAAAATCGGCACATATTCTTATGATAATACTTACCTATCAAAACATATTTCCGCTGTTGTTAACTATCCGTTAGTTGATGCCGCCGCTATAAAAAAAGCGAAACTCAAAGTTGTTGTTGATGGTATAAACAGTTCCGGTGCCGTCTACATTCCTGCGTTGTTAAAAGAACTGGGTGTAAAAGATGTAGTTGTTATAAATGATGAAGTCAATGGGAAATTTGACCATAATCCAGAGCCGCTGCCAGAGCACTTAACTACACTAAGCAACGAAGTAAAAAAAAGAAATGCATCGCTTGGCATTGCTGTAGATCCTGATGTTGACAGGCTTTGTTTCGTGTGTGAAGACGGAAGCATGTTCGGAGAAGAATATACATTGGTTGCAGTTGCAGATTATATTTTGAGCCAGAGAAAAGGTAATACGGTAAGTAATATGTCATCGACCAAAGCGCTTAAGGAAGTAACCCAAAAGCACGGTGGTGAATATTTTCCATCCGCCGTAGGCGAAGTGAATGTTGTAAATAAAATGAAGGAAGTAAATGCCGTTATTGGCGGTGAGGGAAATGGAGGTATCATCGTTCCTGATTTTCATTATGGCCGTGATGCGCTGATCGGGATTGGTTTATTCCTTACTCATCTTGTTCATTCCGGTAAAAGTATCAAGCAATTCCGCGGCACATTTCCCGACTACTTTATTTCTAAAAATAAAATTGCTCTGGAAACAAGCGTAGATGTAAAAGAAGTGTTTAAAAAAATAAAAGATAAATACAAGAACAATCCTATAAATACAGAAGATGGTTTAAAGATAGAATTTGATAAAGACTGGGTGCATCTCAGAACGAGCAATACCGAACCCATCATAAGAATTTATTCCGAAAGCAACTTCGAAACAACTGCAGAGAATATTGCAAAAAAAATCATGAAGGACATTCATGAAGCTATATAATTTTATTAATTAGCTAATTCCACAATGGAAAGAATTTACTTTGATAATGCAGCTACTACAGCTCTTGACCCCGAAGTGCTTGATGCTATGATGCCGTATCTTACTTCGCACTTTGGCAATCCGTCTTCTATATATTCTTACGGCCGCGAGACAAGAATGGCTATAGAAAATGCAAGAAAGTCCGTTGCAAAAATTCTTAATGCACATCCGGCTGAAATATTTTTTACCAGCGGTGGCACTGAAAGCAGCAATACAGCTATTTGTGCTGCTGTTCACGATCTTGGTTGCAAGCGCATAATCAGCTCTCCCATAGAACATCACGCCACATTACATTGCGTAGAAAGTTTGCACAACAGTGGTTTCGTTGAATTAAGTGAAGTAAAAATTTTATCTAATGGGCATATAGATATAAGCGATCTTGAAAAGCTGCTATCAGAAAGCAAAGAGAAATGCCTTGTTACTTTAATGCATGCTAATAATGAAACAGGTAACATAACGGACATTGAAGCGGTAGGAATTCTTTGCAAAAAATATAATGCAATTTTTCATTCGGATACCGTTCAGACTGTTGGTCATTATTCATTTGATCTCAGAAAATTACCGGTCCATTTTATTACAGGCGCCAGCCACAAATTTCATGGACCAAAAGGTGTAGGATTATTATATATAAATGAGAATATAAAAATAAAACCTTTCATTAAAGGTGGCAGCCAGGAAAGAAACATGCGTGCAGGCACTGAAAATATTTATGGTATTGTAGGTTTTGCAAAAGCCCTTGAACTTGCCACTAACAATTATGATAAAGACAGTGGTCAAATAAAAGAGTTAAGAAATTATATGCGTGAGAAATTGATGAAGACTTTTCCGGCAGTTTATTTCAATGGGGATGGCAATGGCCTTTACACAGTTTTAAGTGTTGCATTTCCTAAAACAGAAAAATCAGAAATGCTTCTTTTCAACCTTGACATAAATAATATTTGCGCAAGCGGTGGCAGCGCCTGTACTTCCGGGGCTGATGCAGGAAGCCATGTGATACGTGCCATTAATAATAACCCGAATTATATAACAGTACGTTTCTCTTTCAGCAGGCACAATACTAAAGAAGAAGTAGATGTGGTTGTGGAGAAGCTGAAGGAAATGATGTGAAGATTCTATACATAATACGCTGCCAGCCTTCACCGGCTGGTGTTCTTTAGACATACACCACGTCTTTTAAAATTTTTGGAACATCGAACTTGTTCAAACCTTTTTTTGTAGGAACTCCAACTTATTTTGACTTTCGAAAATAATCAAACAATAATTTTTTCCAAAGTGTCCAATTTATTTAATCTCATTTGTTATTTAAGTATAACATTATTCAATAACAAGCCGGGCATAAACGCAGGCAATTAAAAACTTAAAAACATGGAAGAGTATGCATTAATTATGAGACACGAGGATGGCAGCAAAATAGCCTCGCCTGAACAAATGGAAATATGGATGAAGCAAACGATGGACTGGATCGGCAATATTGCTGCACAAAACAAATTTGTTGGAGGCACCGGTTTGCCTTTCCATGATGCCAGGGTAGTATGGCCGGGGAATGTTGTTACCAACGGTCCTTTTGGTGACATAAAAGAAACTATCGGCGGTTTCATGACCGTTAAGGCAACGTCTGTTGAGGAGGCTGTTGAGTTTGCAAAGGGTTGTCCTGTGTTGCAGGGAGAAGGAAACAGTGTGGAAGTAAGAAGAATTGCCAAAGGAGACGGTGTCCACTAAAAGCTAACAAAGCCCCCTGTATCATTTGTAATTTTACAGGGGGTTTTATTTATGGAACAACAGGAATTAATACCGCATTTATTCAGAACTGAGTTTAGTAAAATAGCCGCAGTTCTTTGCAAGCTTTTTGGTATTGAGCATATTGAAATCGCTGAAGATATTACAAGTGAAACTTTTTTATCAGCGCTCGAAACATGGTCATATAAAGGTTTGCCAAAAAATCCCACCGCGTGGCTTTATTCGGTTGCAAAAAATAAGGCACGAAATTATTTATTTCGAAATAAAATTTTCAAAGAAAAAATTGCTGGTGAAATCATTTATTCTAAACAAGTAAGCGAAGAGATAGAAATTGACCTCTCAGAAAAAAATATCAATGACAGCCAGCTGCAGATGTTGTTTGCAATATGTAATCCGGTAATCTCCCAGGAAGCGCAAATAGGATTGGCACTACGGATACTTTGCGGATTCGGCATTGGGGAAATCGCCAATGCTTTTTTAACTAATAAGGAAACTATCAACAAGCGTTTACTAAGAGCAAAGGAAAAGCTACGTTATGAAAAGTCTGCTATTGAATTTCCGAACGATGCAGAGATAAATAAGCGGTTACATACTGTTCTAACGACATTGTATTTGCTTTTTAACGAAGGCTATTATTCTGAAAGCAAGGACGCTGTAATGCGCAACGAGCTTTGCCTGGAAGCGATGCGGCTAACTCTTCTGCTTATAGAAAACAAACAAACGAATCACCCTCCGGTAAGTGCGCTATATGCTTTAATGTGTTTTCATGCCTCCCGGTTTGAAGCCCGGAAAAATGAAAACGGAGAAATTATATTATACGAAGACCAGGATGAAAGCTTATGGAACCAGGAATTGATTGTAAAGGGCGGCTATTTTCTTAACCAGGCATCGCAGGGAAATCAACTTTCAAAATATCATTTGGAAGCAGGCATCGCTTACTGGCATACCAGGAAAGCTAATACCAAAGAGAAGTGGGAAAATATCTTGCAGCTCTTTAACAGATTACTGCAAATAGAATATTCTCCCATTGCAGCGCTAAACAGGACTTATGCACTTTCAAAGGCGAATGGAAAAGCAGCTGCAATTGTGGAAGCTGAAAAATTGAATTTAGTAACCAACCATTTTTATTTCACGCTGCTTGGCGAATTGTATAAAGATATTGACAACTACAAAGCAAAGCTTCACTTTGAAAAAGCGTTGTCGCTTGCAAAGACACAAACAGAAAAGCAACTAATACAAAGGAAGATTGAGAGCGTGTAATCTGCAGTCCCCAACAATGGGATGCTGCTGGCGATATGCAAGTTAAATTAGATTTATTGGGATTATTGTGAAATATAACGTCAGAGACAGAATCAATTTGAATGAAAAGATTTCCAATTGATATAAGAAATTGCTTTTCAAAAAAATTCTAAAGTCTTTGTAAACAAAACAGCATGGTTTGTTAAACGAATGTGAGCTAATTGATAGAATACACATAATTTTATTATTCAGGCCTTAAGCCGGACTAACTAATTGCTATCAACATTATGAGAATATTTTTCCCTGCACTGCTATCCTTTCTTTCTATTGCTGCTTTTTCTCAAACAGGTGTTTCAGTGCTCACCCAGCACAACGATCTTAACCGGACAGGTTGGAACAGCAAAGAAAAAATTTTAAATCATTCCAATGTAACCGCATCGACATTCAGTTGTATTGGCACACTTAGTGTTGACGATGAAATGTATGCACAGCCACTCATAGTAACTAACACAACTGCCGGAAGCCATACAGGTACTGTCTTGTATGCAGCCACAGTCAATAATACAGTCTATGCTTTCAATGCGGACGACGTTTCAGAAGGAACACCCTTATGGCAAATAAATCTGAATCCCGCCGGACAAAGAACCCCTGATATTTATGATCTTACAGATGCACAGGAAGGAAGTCCATGCGGCGGAAATTATAAAGATTTCTCAGGACGCATCGGAATTGTGGGAACACCGGTAATCGACACCGTTAGCAAGACACTATATGTTGCAACAAAATCGATAGATAACAATGGAATTTTTTATGCTTATCTACATGCCCTCGATATTGCCACAGGTAACCCCAGGCCTGGTAGTCCACATCTTATAACCGCTGAAGTTAATGGAAGTGGACTGGGTAATATAAACGGCAAAGTTGCTTACCAGGCAAAATATCAAAATCAACGCCCCGCCCTGCTTTTGTATAATAATACTGTATATGTTGCCAGCGCATCTCATTGCGATTGGGGTCCATATCATGGATGGATACTCGGTTTTGATGGAGTTACGCTGAATCTGAAATATACTTATAATGCAACACCCAATGGCTGGGCAGGTGGTATCTGGATGGCGGGGCAAGGAATCTCAGTGGGAGCTGATGGTAATCTTTACGTCGTGACCGGCAACGGCACTACAAGTCCTGATAATCTAGATTCTAGCGGAGGAAGAAGTGAAAGCCTTTTGAAATTATCGCCGCAGTTGCAACTGCTTGACTGGTTCACGCCATCAAATTATGATTACCTGGATCAGTTTGATCTTGATTATGGAAGTGACGGCGCATTAATTGTTCCTAATACTACCTTGACCATTTCCGGATCCAAAGAAGGAATATCATACGTAGTTGATTATAACAACATGGGCAAATATGATGTAGCGAATACACAGGTAAAGGATACACTTGAATTCAATCCTGCAAGACAAGGCTTTGTGCATGTGCATGGCTCTCCCGTCTATGCAAGCCTCGATAACGGTGAATTCGTTTATGCATGGGCAGAAACTTTCAAAATACGACAGTTTACATTTGATCGAAGCACAGGCACTTTTTCAAAAAATTTCAAACAGGGAGCTAGAAATCTTGATAACGGAATGCCTGGAGCCATGCTGTCCTTGTCATCAGACGGAAGTGATACTTCATCAGCAATTGTATGGGCATTTTTTCCCTATTCCGGAAACGCCAATAACCAGGTACGGCCCGGAAGTCTTGCTGCGTATCGTGCGAATGATGTCTCTGCAGGTGAAATTTGGAACAGTGATCAAAATAAAAATGACGCTGTTGGCAATTTTGCAAAATTCAATTCATCGTCTGTTGCTAATGGGAAGGTGTTTGTGCCTACTTTTTCTAAAGCGGTGAAAGTGTATGGCACAGGTTGTGCTACATCGTTAGCTGATCTTTCTTACGCTAACGGCAATGGACTGAAGGCTGAATATTTTACAAACAGTACTGCTTCTGCGGGTTTCAATGCAACACCTGATTTGACGCAATTGGACAAGGCTGTCAATTTTAATTGGGGGAATGGCGGCCCTTCACCGACAATAAGCGCTGATGTTTTTAAAGTAAGATGGACCGGAAAGCTCAGGCCACTCACGGACGATAATTATACTATTTATCTTTTAGCGAGTGATGGGGTAAGACTCTGGATAAACAATACATTATTGATTGATAGCTGGAACGACCAATCAACTACCGTTCATAGCGCACAGATATCTTTATTAAAAGCAAATGATTACGATATACGGCTTGAGTATTATTCTAACGTAAATGTGGCTTCATGCATCTTACAATGGAGTGCCGGTGGCCTCTGTAAACAAAATATTCCTGCATCACAATTATTCCCGGCTACTGCGAAATGCAGCAGTAACGGCACAGGTTTGCTTGCAGAGTATTTTAGCAATGTAACGATTGCCGATCCCTTTCCTAATACAGCTACTATCAGGCAAACTGAACCCACTATCGATTTTGATTGGGGACTTGGCGGTCCGGCAGGCATAAGTGCTGACCTTTTTAAAGCAAGGTTTTCCGGTTACGTCCAAAGCCTCGATGCCGGTAATTATACCTTTTATATTACCGCCGATGATGGGGTGCGGCTTTGGGTAAACAATACGTTGATCATTGATAAATGGATAGACCAGGGAGCATCAGAATATAGCGCGACTGTTAACTTACCCGGATGCGCTAAAAACAATATTAGGGTTGAATATTACGAGAACGGCGGCGATGCACTGTGTCGGCTTGAATGGAGTGGTCCTACATTGGGAAGACAAGTGATACCGGTTTCACAATTATTTCTGCGGCCAGACAGCATCGCGGTTGTGAAAGATTTTTCGGTTTACCCTAATCCGAATCGCACTAAAAATCTCACCATCGTTACAAATGCATCATTGAGTGCGGGTGGCAATGTTACGATTTACAATATGCTTGGGCAGCTGGTTCAAAATAGTACCGTGCCGCCTATTTCTCAGGGAGGTAAGATTAACCTGCCTATCCAACTTTCAAAAGGTATGTATATTATTAAATTAGGAGCTGGAGGAGAAATATTCACCACTAAATTTTTAGTGCAATGATATTTGTAAATAGTTCGACAAATTTTTCGTTTAGGCGCTATTCAATTTGCTCTTATATAAATTGGAAAGGATTCGGTGTCCCCTTATAACCGCATCAGCAGAACTGGTATAATTTACAGCTGTTATATTTAATTTCTGCAAAGCAGCTTTATAAAATTTATAAATACTTTCGTCGCAAACAATCGTGTATGGAATATTGCTATCTAATTCTTTAAACTCTGTGCCTATAAGAAGTCCGCTCAGGTAACAATAATTTTGTTGCTTTGATAATCTTTTGAAAAGATCATTGATTCGCACCTGGAAAGCGCTGCTCAATATATTTGTACGCAAACTATCATCAACGCCTTTCTCAAAGCTTTTCAAATTCTCAGGATTTGACAAATCACCGGTTTTTTCAATGCTACTTGAAAGGATACTTGCAGTCGTGAGCAAGTTAAAAAATTCGCCCGTCATATAAGTCCTTACATCTGAGACAGTTTCGTTTTTTACCATTACATGCTTTGAATGCGTACCTGGGAAGATGAATACCTGTTCTTCAAGATCGCTGTTAACTATGCTCCCAAGCAACTGCACTTCCTCGCCTCGCATTACATCATTTATAGTTTTTGCTCCTGAAACTAACAGTATCGGATGGCCGAAATTATTGTTGGCTGCAATGATTTCTACATTTAAATCGTGGCCATCTATGCTAAACGGAATTTCTTTATAAGGAAGATTCATCATTCCTATATTGGCGGAGGCCATACCTGAAATGATAACCGGTAAGCTGGTTAGTTTCGCAGGTGTCTTCTCTTCCAGCTTTCCTATTGCTCCCAAAAGGATTTGCTGATAAAAAGATAGCCGCTCCTCTTCCGGTCTCTGGTATTGCTTCCATAACTTGAATGTGGATGAAATGCCCATGGAGTTTGGTTCGTCTCCAACAA
>JBDUEG010000109.1:0-9640 GCA_040002575.1 Ginsengibacter sp. | reverse complement strand
AATTTTGCGATCTCTGACTGGCGCAGCAATTCAACCAGTTCAGTAATTCTTTTTTTATTAAACGTTATTACGGAACCTGCAACAGGCGAACGTAATTTTTGATATACTTTACTAATTTCGAAGCGCCAGTTACCGGCATAATAACAAGATACTTTCACATCAGCTGATGTAAAGTAAGAATACTCCAGGTAGCCTTCGGGTTTTTGAATATTTTGCTCTTTAATAAAATAGTCCAGGGCATTAATTACCGAATCAAGGCCTTCTATATCTATATAAAGTGTTGTGGGATTTACTATCTCAGGAACATTATTAAAAAATTTTTGATCAATCTTTACTGCAGAAACATTGATTCCTGTTGCGGCATCGGTAGTTTTTAATTTGGTTACCATCCATGATCCAACTGACCCGATTTCTTTGGTTTCTATTTTTAAAATTTTCAAAGGCTGGCTGCTGAATGTTTCAAACTTGCTAAGAGAAATTGTGCTATCCTGTCCGATGCCGGCAAGGCCAAATATTGAATTAATGAAAAGAAGTAAAATAGTTTTCATGTTTAATTTTTATTGATAAACGGTAGTATTTCCGGCCTTATAAAAATATTACTTGAATCAGAAAATAAATGTTAATTCAATTGGGAGGAAATCATCTCACCCTTGGAGCAAGAGCGGAATTTTGCGCCAGGAAATGGGCGATTAATATCGTCACAAGCTACCCTTAGCAACTTTCAAAATACAGAGCCCCCGGTGCAGCTATTGGCATAAACATTAAATAATAAAAGAACGGCTGTCCTGAGTTTGCTCCTTTGGATTTGTGGGTTTAGCTATACTTGTGGCATTGATTAAGACCAGGGGGTAGAGATATGGCCCGTGCTAATCTTTAAAAGCATTTAATATTATTTTCCGGTGTAATTTAAAATCTCCGGGATACATTCCTTAAAAAATCATAGTTGAAACTGTGCACCTATAAAAATCTGGTAATCACCTGAACCACCGGCGCTGCTAAAATACGTTCCCGTTTGCTTTGATATTATTTTGTCGAGAGCACTTTGTTTTACCTCGTGCGACAGTAAGAAAGGAACGTATGCATAAATAGTTGCGCTTTTAAACTTATAAATAATACCTGGTTCTGCCGATAAAGTATAACCGGAGCGGCGTATCCCATCGTTTTTTCCAATTAAATCGTAAACCGGTGAACCTTCATCCCTAAAGCCTGCTGAAAATGCCCAGTTTTTTAAATCATAATTTATTCCTGCACGTATTGAAAATACATCAATCGAGCTAACATCATATGCGCCGAGTAGAATATTTGCAGTTGTTTCTGGTCTACCCGTCGTATACTGGGTTCCATTTATATCAATAGGATTTGCGAGGTAATAAAAGTTACCGTATAGACTGAAAGTCTTTCTCAAATCAAGAAAATAATAAGTATTTAATTCCGCGATAATACCTGTTCCCCCGTCACCCAGCTGAATCGAAGGGTTAAGGATAGATAATATTCTTGTAGTATCATTTCTGTAAAAGTAACCTTGCTTTTTATAGTCGCCTGTAGGGAATTTAATTCCCAATCCTAATTGAATATTACCTCTTTGATTATCGGAGGGTTTCAACAACCATTTCAATGCTGTAAACTGGAGATCGCCCATACCAAAAGCGCTTGTGGTATGCCTCGTTGTATTTGGGCCACCATGTTCTAAATCGGTGGTACGGCTGTTTGCTGAAATTGGAAAGCCTAAATCAAGCGACCAACCATGAGGCAGCAATCGTGTAACAGCAAGATCCAGTGAAAAAGATTTAATAACATTCTGATTTGGCAGCGGCGTTTTCTGATCAACCTTTCCTTTATAATCACGATATGCTTTAAAGTAACGGCTATTGATGCTGATTTGCCAGTTGGACGTAGAGAATGATTTACTGGTTAAATTGTATTGCCCAAGCCCTGAAACATTCCGCACAATAATGCAGCCTTGCGATTGGGCAAAGCTTACAATAAATAATAACGCAATTGAAATAATGAAAAGCTTTTTCATGTTTGTTCTTTTTATGAATTAAAAAGTATCTTTTGTTTTTCTCACGGTTCTTTTTTAACTCCTTTATTGTATGTAAAATTTTGCCGGGATGGATTTATCTGGCCCCTTATTTTTCTGCTTGTTGAGCTCCCGCTTGTACCTAATACTAACTATAATCTACTTCATCAATGCCGTGTTTTTAGTATACAATGCAAATGCAGTTTTTAAAATTTATTAGGTTGCAGTTTTTTTAAAAGTATTTCTTTACGGCTTCGCGAAACATCAACCGTAGTACCATTACTCATAAGTAAATAACCGCCTTCTCCCTTAACGTATTTCTCCACTTCATTCAAATTAACCAGGTAAGAGTGATGAACCCGGGAAAAAGAATAATCTTCCAGCATTTCTTCGATATCTTTTAAAGTACGTGAAGCAATTATTTTTTGCTTGTTCTTTAAAAATAAACAAGTATAATTCCTGTCAGATTCGCAACTAATAATGTTCTCCACTAAAACCATTTGTAAACCTTCCATTGTGGGAATTGCTATTTTATTAACAGCGATTGTCGGGTGATTTAATTTTTGTAATAGAACTTCTATTTGCTGGGGAAGCGGGTGCTTCACACTGTTAACGGCTTTTTCAACCGCTTTCTTTAATTCTTCCCAGTCAACGGGTTTTAACAGGTAGTCTAAAGCGCTGAACCGGATAGCCTTGATTGCATACTGATCATAGCTTGTGGTAAAAATTAAATGATAATCTATCTCATGCAATTTCTCAAGCATTTCAAACCCATTCATATATGGCATCTCAATGTCCAGGAAAAGTATCTGCGGCTTTTTATCATTGATGGAACGCAAAGCACTTGCAGCAGAATAACAGATGTCAAGGATTTTCACATCCGGGCAATGACGTTCCAACAATATGGCTAACGCTTCACAGCTATAGGGTTCGTCGTCAACTATGGTTGCGGTTATCATTGACTTCTTTTATGTTTTGAGAAACTACCTGCGTTAAATCTTTATAATTCATTTTTAATATTACCCTTGTGCCGGCCGCGTTACCTTCATCGTTAGTAAGGTCTTCTATATTGAAAAACGTTTGATGATCGAAATCTTTGTTAAGTAATGCAAGTCGCTCTGCAGTTATTTGAAGTCCGAGTGATTTCTGTTTTTGTGTTGATTTACTTTTGATCTCTCCCGCTTTAACTCTACCAATGCCGTTATCAGTTATAGAACAAGTCAATGTTCTTTCGTCAATGCTAAGTTCGATTTCAAGATGGCCCTGTCCTTCTTTATGCATTAGTCCATGCCAGATGGCATTTTCAGCAAAGGGTTGGAGGAGGAGAGGGGGAACAAAGACATTGCCGTCATCAATGGAATTGATAAAAGTGATACTGTAGTCAAACGCATCTTTAAATCTAAGTTTTTCCATATCCAGGTAAAGGCAAAGCATTTCGAGTTCATCTTCCAAACTTATAAATGGCTTTTTAGAATTGGTCAGTACGGTTCGTATCAAACGGGAAAATTTCGTAAGATAATTTGATGCAGCTTCCGTTTCGTTTTTAAGAATGAAACGATTGATGGAGCTAAGACAATTAAAAATAAAATGAGGATTCATTTGCGCACGCAATGCCTGCATCTCAAGCTCTGTTACGTGTTGCTGAAGCTCTGCTTGTTTACCCCTGTTTTCCAGCTTCTCATTCTTTCTTTTTAGTGAAAGATTTTTGTAAATAATCACGCCTGCAAATGCGGCGATAATAAAGCATGCGATTAAAATCCATCTTGACAAAACTTCCTCTTTTAATTTTTCTTCTTTTATTTTATTTTCACTGTCGAGCATCGACAATTGATTCTTTTGTTTTTTGAAAGCTTCCTGTTGTTTATAAACCGAAAGTTTGAAAAGAAATTGGTTGTTTACCATCGAATCTTTCAATCCGGTAAACTCCTGCAGAAAAAAGTAAGCGCTGTCGTTCCTGTGAAGTTGGTTATATAACCTGGACAGTAGCATTGCTCCCTCGATCGTAAATTGCCTGGCGCCGGAGTTTTTTGCAATTGAATAAGTTTCCAGTGCATAGGAAAGTGCAGTTTCATTTTCGCCCTTTTTTAGATAAGCTTTAGCGGCATCCATAAGTACACGCATCAGATCCCATTTATCATTTCCCTGCCTATATTTTTCAATGGGTTTTAAAAAAATGGCCAGCGCGGAATCGTACTGGTTTTTGGATAGTAAGGTCTCTCCAAAACTGATGCGTGCCATCTCGTTAGTAGTGTCGGTATGAACGGATCGAAGCAGCAAATCATAAGAACTATCGGGCTGATTTTTTAGCCGGTATAAAATTCCCAGCATCTCAAAATAAGTCCAATTGAGCGTGAAATTATTTGCGTTGTGCGCATTTGCATACCGGAATCCCTGGTTATAATAATCCAACGCATCTTCATAAGATCCTGCCGCCTTGTATAGTTGCCCCATGTTGAAAAATGATAAGGTTACGCACATATGATCGCTCATTTTTTTTCGTATGGCAAGGCTTTTATTGCTATAGTAAAAGCTGCTGTCATAGTTTCCCAAAGTTGCATAGGTCATTCCTATCCAGGCCCACGTTTTTCCTTCTCCTTCCCAATCACCCAATTTTTCGAGGTAGGTAATGGATTTTTTATCGGATGCCAAAGCTTCTTCAAAATTATCCTGCGAATACAGGGCCTGACCGAGCCAAACATTTGCCCAGCCCATTCCGTAATCATTTTGGATATCTTCAAATATGTTGACGGATTGCCGCAGATATTTTTCCGCGGCTGGAAAATGTTTCCTGAAAATTTCAGCCACACCGAGCAACATTAAAGAGGTAGCTCTCCCTTTTTTATAACCTATGCTTTGAGCTTCGGAATAAGCGAGGCCTGCCCATCTTGAAATTGTGTCGGCAGCGGTCATTGAGGGCCACCAGTATTCTATGCCAATAGCATTAATGCAATCGATTCTTTGAATGCCCTGTGTTGTTGGTAAGATTTTTATTAAGCTGTCTATCTTTTTATGGTCAGGATGCTGTGCTATTGAAATAGTAATGGAGGCGAACAATATACCAGTAAGAAAAAGTATCTTTTTTTTTGCGGGCAGCATATTGATTCTATCAATGGTTTGAAATAATAAACCAGCATAAGTTCCTGTGTCAAGGGCTGCCGTTGGCAAACCTCTTTTAAAGTTACTGACAATGTGAATTTAAATCACCTTGCTTTAACGAATATATTTTTAATAGTCAGCAAGCTATATTGGAAATTTTCCAATGAACGCATAGAGATGATAATTGGCGGTTTTCATTGATCAATTAGCGAAAGTACAAGGCGGTTTTCTTCAATAGAAGTTTAAGGAAGAGTACTCAAAAATGAATGGTAATACATTTCCAACATCCTCCCAGGATATTGAAATCATTACGTATTTACATCCCCCTACTTAAAAAAACTAAAGGTTTGGGATTGTAAGTAGTCCATCAAAATTAATAAACGTGATTTTTTGACATTGTCAAACTGGTAATTCGTTCCGTCAAACTATCCCTGGTTTCCGCGAGTTGATCATTTACACTTCCAACATGGCTGGTTACCGAATAATTTACAGTTACGTTTCCTTTTATTAACTATTAAATTAATCAAAAATGAAAAGGTCAATTAAGAGAAAATATATACCGGGTATATCATTATCCTTGAATACTTATCGAAAGAAAGAAATTATTAAAAGCCTTTTTCTATCAATGTTCCTTAGTATCACAGCCCTGAGCTGCAGCAAATCATCAGCCCCAGTTGCGGTAATTCCTCCACCTCCTATTTGTACAACCGGATTCTGTAAGCTTACGTCCCATAAGTGGACCATTAAATCAGAAGTGATTGGTACCAATATTGGGAATTATACATATCAAACTGAACAGTTGAGTACGATACCTTGGGCAACATTCTTATTTAGGACAGATTCAACATATACTATCTATACAGGTTACACTAACAAGTATTCTTACGCAGATGCTGCGAAAACACTAATTCTAAACCAGGACAATCTTTCCCTTCATTTCGGCATTGATTCTCTCGCTCAATTTTTTCTAAAATTGGACGGCCTTCGACTTCAGATGCATCCCAGGACTGACTATAGCCCGGAAGCCAGCTATGCGATAAGTGCTGTTGCGGGCAGTTTGCACAATGATTTCGGAGTAGATACTTCTGCGATAAAATATATACAGCCAGTGTTTACTTATGTTTATTGACAATCAAATTTATCTACTGGTAATCTTTCGCAAACTACTCAAATGTGGTGTGGATCTATCAATAGTAAGGTACGGCCGGTGTATAATACTGACAGTATCTCTTACGTAGCCTTTTTAAATACTAATCACTAATTATTCACATTAAAAACAACAATCATGAAAATGTTTATGAAATCAATGCTTCTTGTAATTGGAGCATTATTTATTTTATTTACGGGATGTAAAAAAAACGACCATCCCGGTTCACCTTGTGAGCGATCCGTAACAGAAGAAAATAATGCGGATGTTCAGAATTCATACGCAGCAAAACATGGCGCCGATGTACCGGCAAAATGGTATGCGCTCGCCATCAAATTATCGCGTTCTACTCCCAATCAAAGTGCGGGACCCATTATTGCAAGAACATTTGGCTATATGGGGCTCACATTGTATGAATCAGTTGTGCCAGGCATGCCTAAATACCAGTCTATTCAAAAGCAGTTAAATGGATTGCCGGCGCTACCCAAAGTGAATTGTGGAGACAATTATTTTTATCCTGCCTGCGCAAATGCTTCGTTAGCCAATATGGTTCATCACATGTTTGGCAATACTTCTACAGCACAAAATTTTACAATTGATTCATTGGAAAATTCATTCAACACATTATTTGCATCAATAATTCCAAAGGATGTAATCGACCGTTCATTAGATTTTGGCCGGGGCATATCAAATGCTATTTATTCATGGTCTGCTTCCGATGGAGGGGACCAGGCTTACCTTAACCCGTTTCCATCCACCTATATATTGCCTGCGGGACCGGGGCTATGGGTTCCTCAGCCGGGGCAATTTGCTCTGCTACCGTATTGGGGTAATAACCGGACTTTTATTAAAGACAATGCAGCAACTACTCAGCCACCACCTCCGCCAGCCTATTCCACTGATCCTTCGTCAAAATTATACATGGAAGAGTTGGAAGTTTATAATGAATCCATCAACCAGGATGCGGCACACGTAGCTATAGCCAGGTATTGGGCAGCATTGCCGCCACCTTGTGTATCACTATCTATTTTAAGTTCCGTTCTTGCCAGTAAGAATGCTAGTCTTTCTATCACAGCAGAGGCATATTGCAAAGTTGGCATTGCTACTTCAGATGCGATGGTATCATGTCACAAAACTAAGTACATGTATAATCAATTAAGGCCTATTACTTTTATCCGTGAAAACATTAATCCTGCATGGGTGCCCTTACTTCCAACACCTCCATTTCCAGACTATACCTCTGCACATTCTGTACAAACTGGTGCAGTTGCCCGGGTGCTCGCAGATATTTTTGGTGACAACACCACATTTACGGATAACAGTATAAATGATCTTGGATTTACTCCAAGAACTTATACCAAATTTTCTGATTATGCAAATGAGGTAGGGCTTTCACGCATCTATGGAGGAATACATGTTCGCAGCTCGAATTTCATCGGTTTAACCTGGGGAAATGCACTCGGCACGCATGTAAGTGCATTGAAGTTTAAAAAAGAATGATGATAAGGTTTAGAAAAAAAATCAACATAGAACAGGCTATACCAAAAAGTATAGCGTGATGGGATTAAGTGCTAAGGCGCCAAACTGATGTTGAAATTTGATATAAATTAAATGGCTTTCTCATACGGAAGCCATTTTTGTTTCTAAATAGAATTTCGTAAGCTTATTCAGCCTGCATAGTTGTTCACTTTCCTTTCGAGAGCCCAACCCATCCACTAGTGAAAGCTGCCGTCGGGCAGGTAATTAGTAGTTTATTATACCACAACATTAGAACACTTAGAGTTCAGATGCGTTTCTTCATTATGATCAACATAACGCGAATGGGTAACTGTCAATTAGTAGAAAGTTGCAAAGGGTAGCTGGGGGTATTTGTCTTTACCCGGTTCATCAGCTGTTGATTTGTTTTCAACGACCTCTTTAATATGGCAGGTTTATAAACGTAGTATCGTTACAACTTATCTGGATTGTAGTGTCTCTAATCAATGTTGAATCACTTACAGGCACACTATGGAGCAAGTATGCGCCAACGTTATGGTAGGTCGTAAAAACCGAATCGCTTTTTATCGTACTATTGAAACGCGAATCCGAAATAATATATGACCCTGGTGAATTATTAGTTATGTATAAGTCCCCGGTTGCAGACAGGACAGAATATCCATAAAGTACAACGCCTGCAATTAAAGGACGATTGAGAGTATTTTGACTGTGCTTGTTTGTTTTGCAATCCTTTACTGCATCCCAATAGTACAGTGTAGCATCCAAATCATTAAAGATTACCACGCCGGTTGAATCAGAGAACTTAGTTATTCCAGAGTCAGCAGCATTTTTATAGAGCCTGACAGTCGCATCAGAAATTGCATTGCGGGTTTCATCTTTTAGGGTAATGAGTAACATAGGCTTTACAGTTACTTCTGTAGTCTTGGAACAACTAATAAAAAAGGAAATGGTTACTAGCAGCGTAATTATAAGGATGCGATTTTTCATTTATCGTTTGATTCCGTGATGACAGTTGACCATTTCATACATTTTAGGGCTTATGGCTGCGCGGCATTTTAGATCGTTGAGAATACAATGTAAGCACAACTGAAAAACTACAGATGAAGGTATGTACAAAAGGCCAATAGAAAAATGCTACCGATATATCGAGGGCTTTCTACAATTCTATTCTTGCACTTATCTGTGGGCTGGGCTCTCGAAAGGAAAGCGAACACCCTACGTAGGCTGAGTAATACTTTTTTGCAGATGCAGGCGAATCTTTACTGCCACCGATTTCGACGCTGGCTGGTTACTTACATCTGCTACACTTTTTATGGGAACAAGCACATTTGCTTCCGGGAAATAGGTAGCGATGCATCTTTCAGGAATGTCATATTCTACAATAATAAACTTGTTCGCAATTCTTTCTATCCCGCCGGAAGTATTATATAAGTCTGCAACATCACCCGCTTTTAATCCGGCTTTTGTAATATCTTTTGTGTTCATAAATACTACGCGCCTCTCGTTATAAACGCCGCGGTAGCGATCATCCAATCCATAAATAGTAGTATTAAATTGATCGTGGCTACGGATGGTCATCATCATTAATTCATCTTCTTCCAGCACTGCAACATATAGCTCCGTTGTAGAAAAAATTGCCTTCTTTTCTTTGGTTTCGAATTTGCGTGTACGGTTACCGTTAGGTAAATAAAATCCTCCTTTCTTTCTTACCTGTTCATTGTAATTATCAAAACCACTGATCACTTTTTCAATGTCATCACGCACATTGTCATAATTCTTTTCGTATTTATCCCAATCTACTACAGACCGGTTTCCTAAGGTTGCTTTTGCCAGCCTGCACACAATAACCGGCTCGCTTAAAAGATCTTCAGACACAGGCT
>JBDUEG010000108.1:0-9648 GCA_040002575.1 Ginsengibacter sp. | reverse complement strand
GGATCTTCCCCCATATTTGAGTTCGAATATTTTGCATCGAACTGTTCGCCGTAAGGAGTAACATAAAATCCGACACCATTTATTCCGTCATTATAAGTATCGAAAATAACACCTACAAAATCATTCACTCCCACAACATCTCTGCCTACAAGCTCTTTGGATACGCTATCCTTTGTACGTTCATAACAATAGCCTCCTATATAAACAGAATTATTATCGTAGAGTATGTATACAATCGTTTTTGTCATAGGAGCCTCGGGCTTGCCCGCGTCAGGCCTCCATTCAACAAAGTCTTTAGCGGGGATCGCATTCTTCCATATTAACTCATCGAGGTTCCCATCTACTTTTATTGCTCCTGTCGCCCGCTGAGCTGCCAACTGCCTTTTAGGAGCTTGGCCAAATAAAAAAAGGGATGTCGCACTTAAGAAAATACATAAGCAGTAGTGCTTCATTTTTATAGTTTTCGGAAGCGAACCTACTATACGAATCAGATAAAATGTTTCCACTCATGGAATAAACAATTTTATTATAAATCCTTTAACAAATAATGCAGAAACAGTGATACAAGCTGGTACAAATAGAACTGGAAATTATTTGTCTTCCCGGAAACTGTCTATAGCAACTCTTATTTTTCTCCCTGGCATTTCTTTTACTTCTAGTACAAGCGTTACCTTTCCGTCTTTACCTTCTATGGTTAATGTAGCATTTTTCACATCTCCGCTTTCATCTTTTATAGTAGCGCTAATTACAGACTTGCCTTCTTTATAAGGGGACTTCCAGTCGCAACTATTTTGTGTTATAGTTCCTGTCATTTCATGATCGTTGCCCGGTGCTATGGTTAACGATGCTGACTTATTTATTTTAATAGTGCTATTTTCTGCTACTGATTTTTCTACCACGTTATTGCTATCAAGATATTCAGTAGTTGATGAAGTAAGGATAACTTGTTCATCACATTGAGCAAAACTTACAGCTCCAAGAGAAAATACAAGAAGAGCACTCAAGAAAATCTTTTTCATTTTTTTTATTTTTTTATTTTTTTATTTTTTAAACTTCAAGTTTCTGAAATGTAGGGTGTTCGCAAAATGCATCTTCTTAAACGGTCATTAAATCATTACAAGTGGCAAAAGTGAAACCAGTTATTGAAGCCAGGGAGAAGCTTTATGAAGTTTTCTCATTTTGTTTGAAACGATTTTTTTTAAGGATATAACTTAAGGCGTTCCGTTCTATGAAAAACAATACCGGCAAGAGTTTGTACCGGCGTAAGTGTTGCTTCAAATAAAACCTCTTGTGTAGTATAGTCAAGCTCTATGACTTCGCCATATGCCACCGAATTATTAATAGCTCCGGGCGAAAAAATTACATGGTTATTACTGCTTATAAAATCAACGTCAGAAACGATATGCGAAAAGGTAGTAGTGCCTCTTTCTTTACCATATTCCCATATTTGCTTAACTGTTTTGTTAGCAGCGTTGATATCATATTCTACTGCGCGGCTGTATTGGCCTGCCCCGCTAAAATTCCGGTTATCTCCGCCATTGTCAAAAAGCATTACATGGTTATTGGGCATTAACAACGGTGCATGTTGGTACCAGTTCCATTCAAAATCAGGATGGTTGGTATTTCCGTCAAGTACATTTTGATCCGTGATTGGGGCGTTATTCTTATCCAGTGGCTGCAACAAATAATTATTAAGATCAGCTCCGTTACCTGCATTTCCCCAGCCCTTGTGGCAACCCATTATCCATACAACATTGTTATTCGCATCTAACTTTACAAGTGCCTGCGTTCTGCCGGATATAATAATTGTATTGTCACTTGCATCGTAAATGATAGCATTCACATGAATCCAATCCACAGCCTCAGTGGTTAAAGTCTGCCTGCCATATTGTAATGATTGGTTGAGGTCCCATGTTTTTATTATCTGTTTAGTGGCCCTGTCTATTTCAATGATGTAATCTTCATCTGTGCTGCTGCCTTGTTTGCTAACGGTCACCAGGAAATTACCATTAGGTTTCTCCTGTACATTATGATGGAATGAATATCCGGGCATTGTCCATGTATTGACTATTGCTCCAAGGAAATTCATTTCATAGATGGTATTTGTGTGTGTATCGCCAAAGTAAAGGTTGTCATTTTGCAATCTTTCCATACCATCATCGTAAAACAAACCATTTAAAATACTACTGGAATGAAAGTCAAGATACCAGCGTATATCACCGAAGGCATCAAATATAAAAGGTGTCTGTGGCACGATATTATCCTTATAGCCAAAGTAACTTACCAGCGTCATACCCGCAGTAATCTGTCCTGTCTTTTTTGTATTGATTGTAATATCAGGATACGTCCCGGCCGGCAATGTAGAGGTTAATAATGTATAAGAAGTACGCTTTAACTCAGCACCCGAAGCATCTTTGAAGATAAGCTCTACAGTATTGCTGTAGCCAGGATACAAGCCCAGCACGGGGAAATTATGTAGCGCACTCAAAGTATCAAAGTCCTTCACTACATCACTCTCAGTGCCATGCTTACCTACAACCCTTATAGACACCCTGGTTGGCAGAGAAGTTTCGAGAGAAATGTTTGCAGCAAGCGGAGAATAGCCTGTTGGATTAAGTATTACTTTCTCATTTGACACAGATAAGGATGATCCCTGTTGTATTACATCTTTTTTCTTACAAGCCGAGAAGATTACAATTAAAAAAAGGAACGAAATGCTGATTTTTAAATGTTTCATAGTCTTGCTTTGGTAAAAAGAATTTTTTGTGAACCAACCATCATCAAATTTATATTTTTTCTTGCTAAATACAGTTACGTTGGAGCGGAAAGTGAATGAATTGACTGATCCGGTTGAACCTCCGTCCAAACAATTTTCTTTACACATTTAGTACGGTTTGCTTCAAGGTAATAGTTGTAATTATTAAACTGCCAAAGAAGGCATTGCTGAAATTAAAATTCAATTAAATATCTTTAGCGTGGACGTTTAAATAAAAAATCATGACAACAAAAGAAGTGGCTGAACACCTGGTAAAAATGTGCCGTGAGGGGAAAGTAGAAGAAGTGAAACAGGAATTATTTACTGAAGACACGCTCAGTATTGAACCTTCAGAAGGGATTCTTCCTAAAGAAACGAAAGGACTGGAAGCGATACAAAAGAAGGCGGAACTTTTCATCTCGATGGTTGATGAGTTCTATGGTAGTACGATAAGTGAGCCTGTTATAGCAGGTGATCATTTTTCTGTGGCATGGGATACGGATATAAAAATGAAAGGAGAAGAGCGAAAGACACAAAGCGAACTTTGCCTGTATAGAGTAAAAGATGGCAAGATAGTTTCAGAGCAATTTTTCTATTAGATGCGACCCCATAATTTCGTAGAGAAGCGCACATTTATTGACGAATGCTGTATATATGAACGCCCACAATTCTTTATATTTACTTTTAAATTATAATTACACCTAAATCAAATACAATGAATGTAATAAAAGCATTTTTAGCAGGCCTCACTATCGGAATATTATTTGCTCCACAAAGCGGCATAAAAACAAGGAAGCGAATAGGCAAAGTATTTAAAGACTACAAAGACGACGCTAAAGATGCTGTTGCCGGTATAGCAGGGAAAGCTGAAGCAAAAATGCACAAAGCAAAAAAAGCAGTTGAGCAATTGTAGAGGTAGAAACTCTTATAAAGGACGGGAAAGTTATTTAGCTTTTACACGACGGGTTGTTTGCAGCACTTTTAAAAAACAGTTCATTACTGTTTTCAAAACAACATGGGATTGCTGCAATATATGAAGACCCTGTTACAGAAGTAAGCTGTTTTTTTGCATTACCGTCTATAGCCCGATAAGCTGACTGCACCTACATTTATCTTTACACTTCCTGTTTTTAAAACTGGTGAAACGACATGGACACAAATTCCAGCACAACAGGTAAGGCAGCCCGCCAGTAAGTCCAGTTGTGTGCTCCGTCACGGGTGCGGAATTCGTGCGGTATTTCTTTTTTACGCATCGCAATATGCACCAGGCAATTTCCCTCGTATAAAAAATCATCGTCGCCACAATCGATGTACCAGCGCACAGATTTTTTTAAGCTATCCGGCATATTGTTAACCATGTCGAGAACGCTCTGTCGTTTATAATAAGCTGTAATAGTACTATCAGCCATACTGCTATTATCTCTTCTTAATCTCGCCCTTGTAGTGTCCAGGTTTATTGGTCCCGTTCCTGCGCTCAATGGACATGCCGAAGAAAATAATTCGGGGTGGTGCAAAGCGTATGTAAAAGTGCCATCGCCACCCATCGATAATCCAGAAACAGCACGATAACGTTTTTCTCCTTTTATACGGTAGGTCTTTTCAATAAAAGGCATAAACTCCTGGAAAAAGAAATCTTCATAACGCCATGTGTTGGTAGCATCATTAGAAAACCCCCTGCGGCCGGTATTTGCATCGGGCATCACAATGATCATGGGTGTAGCCGCGCCTTCCCTTATCGCTTTATCAGTAATATTTTGCACTTCACCAAATTGCACCCAGCCCGTCTGGTCATCGCCGCCACCGTGCAGCAGGTATAGTACGGGATAAGTTCGTTGGGACGTTTCATAATCAGGAGGAAGATAAATTGCATACTTCCTGTCCATATTCAATATTTTACTTTTCAAAGAAAGGTTGTCAAACACTTTACTTGTCTGAGACATTATAAGTGACGACATCAATAAACACGATACAAGCGTTAAGACTTTTTTCATACAGCAATGTTTGTTTAAAATAAAACTAATGGAATTTACTCTAACGCTATGAAGATAATTACTTCAATTGTTTTTTTTACAACTTCACTTCTTGCGTAAATATGCCTTTAGCCACTCTCCATTATTTATTATAATTCAAAAGGAACAAACTAGTGAACCAGGTTTCGTGAATGAAAGTTTTCTTTTTCCTACAGGCAATTAGAATTGATATCGTGTAAAATTATTTCGCAGAAATACTTTCTTGCACTCTTTGTGCTCTTTGTGTTCTTTGTGGTCGATTGTATCTTCTTTTCTTTGCAAAATTTTTTACCACGAAGAACAAAGGCACGAAGGAAAAATCATTTCTTCTCAAGCTTTACAGGCTGCTTCAGCAATTTTGAATTACTGATGTAGTTGCCTTCATTTCCATAAACAAAGAGGCAGCTTCCGTTTTTAATTTTACCTATTATAGCTTTATAAATTCCAGGCGATAATGCCGGGCAGCCAAGGCTGCGCCCAAGGTATCCCTGGCTTTTGACAACACTTGCATCTACATAATCTGCACCATGCATTACAATATCTCTTTCCAAAGCGTTGTTATTGAAACCAATCTCCTGCCCATCAAGGCGAAGAGAGAAACCATTTAAACCATTGTAAGTACCAAGAGTAACATAAAATCCCACGCTGCTCATATTACTCTCGGCTTTGTTGGAAAAGTAAAGTGTTTTATCAAGCCCTGAATTTTTTCCGTGAGCCACATAGGTCACATAAAGTAGTTTCTGATTTTTAATGTCAATTACGAATAACCTCTTATTACGGGACGGAGTACTCATGTCCGCAATAGTTAAAATGTTCCTGTTCTTCAGCTTACCTCTTTTACTTAATACATCGTAGCCAAGCATTGCATAATTATAAGCAACGCGGCCCAGGCCAAGCTTGCCAAGGTGCAGGTTATTAAATAGCGAATCGTTTTTTGAAAGTGTTGTGGTGTCAGTGTGGAACTTAGTGAAAGCGGGGGTCTCTTGTGCGAAAGATGTAACCGGGTATACAATGGCCATGCTCAACACTACCAGGATTGTCAGCAGTAACCTCCTGAAGAGTGGTAATTGCATGGCTTATGATTTAACCTTTGAATGGTTACAAATACAAAGCCAAACCACTACTCAAAATTTCAATTTATACCTATGCGGTGTATTACAAAGCAGTTGAATACTTAACAATTACCGGGACGGATAATTCAAGCGCTTAATAAAAAACTACCAGGGCCGAACCGAAATTTTCCCGGGTAGTAGTATCGTCGGTTTTGCAACAGCCGCATCGCTTACTTATCTGTTTTGGCTTTTACTTCGCCTTTTTGAGTATTCACCTTTTCTTTATGCGCCATCCCGTTGTGTTCATGCTTAGCCTTGTAGCCATTGTGCTTTTTGTGTTTGCTAAAAGTATTATGTACTTTTTGCGGAACGGTGGAAGTCTTTTTCACTTTGTCTTTATCATCTTGCGCTTTAGCAGCAACACCAACGCTCATGGCGATCATTACCAGGAAGAATAGCTTTTTCATTGTTTATGTTTTTTAGAGATTAATGATTCCACAAATAAAAGTGACTCTATTTAAATGCGATGTTTTGAAGTGTTAAAACTTAAGAGCTCATTATCGTCCCAACTATGCTTTCTAAAAAGTTTACAAATTGCTGACAGTAACAACGATCAGGCTTACCTGTTTTTACATGGTATCCCTGCTTCACACGACCGGGTCCTCCCCTACTGGTAAACAAGTGCAATTCAAACGGAATTGCATATTGTCGCGATTAATTCGGAAGTGGGCCTCTTTTCAATCAATTATGTACTTCACCTTCCGGGGTTAATTATCAAAAAACTTAACATTGCAAATATTAAGTTTCCATTATTTTTACTCCCCTCACAATTTTTTATAAACTTAAAACAGTATATGAACCAGGATGATCAAACAGTAGCAATTAGCAAAAGGCCCAGTAAAAAGGATGCAGAAAGAGAAGTTCTTGAAAAATTATCCGGGGCACTTGCGGAATATAAAGGAAATATTAAAGAGAAAAAGTTCAGGAAAAATCTGAAAAAGGCAAGCAAGCTTTTTGCCGTTGACATTGTCAAGTCTCTTAAAAAAGAGCGTAAAAAAGCAATGCAGGCTGAGATCTGATAAATAACATAAAAAAACCGGGAACAAATGCCCCGGTTTAAAAGATAGGTAAGCTCTTTACTAATTGTCACGGGCAGCTTTCCTGGCTTCGTTGTCCAGTTTGTTAGCCGCTTTTTCAGTTTCATTTTTTGCAGTGTTTCCTGCATTTTCAGAAGACGTCTTTACATCGTTAACGGTGTTTTTTATAGCAGCACCGGCCTTATCAAAAATATTTCCGCTCTCAGCTTTCGCATTGTTAGCAGCTCTTTCAGCTTCGTTGTCAGCATTATTTGCCGAATTCTTTACATCAGTTTTTACATCTTTCGCTGCATTGTGAATGGCAGTGCCGGCATCATTAACAGCATCCTTTATTTTATTTCCTAAACTTTCATTTTTATCAGACATAGCAAACGTTTTTAAATTTTAAAAATATGATTGACTTTTAAAATATTACAATTAGCATGCCAGCGGCAATGCCAGGGAATATATAAATTATGGCAACGATAAAGGGTGAAAGGAATAAAATTTTAATGCGGGGCAATTCTTCAATTTTACCCTGCATCTTTGTGGTTATCATTTTTAATGGACACTAAAACTAAAAAAAGGAATACCTATGCAGGTATTGCCTTTGCTGTAATTACAACCATCATCTGGTCGGGCAACTTTATAATAGCCCGTGGTGTTTTTAAACAGATACCGCCTGTAAGCCTGGCATTCTGCCGCTGGTCATTAGCTTCCCTGATTATTTTCTTCCCCGGATACAAAAAGTTTCTTGCAGAAAAAATGTATGTCTTCCAAAACGGGAAATACCTTTTTTGGGTAGCCCTGATGGGCATCACCTTATTCAATACATTTATATATATAGCCGGCCATACCACATCTGCTATCAACCTGGCACTGATAGGTACTACATCTTCGCCCATATTTGCCATCATTATTTCGGCCATATTTTTAAAAGAACGCATCACGCCATTACGCTTTACCGGTTTGTTATTTTGCGTTGCAGGCGTAGCGGTGTTGTTATCAAAAGGAAGTATGAGCACCTTACTGGCATTCAGGTTCACAGCCGGCGATGTATGGACACTCTTAAGTGCATTCGTTTTCTCCATCTATACCGTGCTTGTAAAAAGAAAACCTGCAACCATATCTCCGGTCACATTTCTTTTTGTTGTATTTATTGGTGGCACCTTATTATTGCTTCCATTTTTCATCATTGAAAAACTACTTACGCCACCTATACAATGGGATGGGCATTTGGTGGGAAGCATTCTCTACATTGGTATTGGTGCATCAGTCATTTCATTCTTTTGTTGGAATGCCGCCATAGCAAGGATTGGCCCCGTGCGTACCGCTTTGTTTGGAAACCTTATTCCTGTGTTTAGTACACTGGAAGCTGTGTGGCTGCTGGGGGAAACTATTACAATAGTTCATATAATCAGTGGCGCTTTGGTAATAACCGGCCTGGTACTTGCCAATTTGAAAAAGGCACAAGGCGAAGAAAGGTTAATTGAAACATAGCACCCCGATGGTATGCTGATAAGCCCTTTTTGAAAATCCTGATTGCTTATTTTTTATTTATAAACTTTTGCTACATGCCGGAAGGCCCGTCTATACTCCACTTAAGAAATCAATTGCAACCCTTTATTGGCAAAATCGTTAAGCAGGCCGGCGGCTATGGCCCCATGCAAACAAAGTGGATCAACGGTAAAAAATTATTAGATATAAAGACATGGGGAAAGCATTTGCTGTTCGTCTTTTCGAATGGAACGGCCCGGGTGCACCTGGGTTTATTCGGTGAGTTAAAAATTAATGAACGTAAAAAAGTGAACCGGTCTTTCTTCCTGGAATTCGCTCACGGAGAAATCAATGGATATGTGGTGCGAGCACAAAAACTTGAAAAGCCTTTGGAAGAAATTTATGATTGGCGAATTGACATTTTAAGTAAAGACTTTGACCCCGCATACGTGAAGCAATTATTAAAAGCAAAGGCGGATAAGACGATTGATGATCTGCTGATGGATCAAAAAATATTTTCCGGTGTGGGAAATAAAATAAGGAATGAAGCACTCTACCGCGCCGGTATTCACCCCCAAAGTATTGCCGGAAAAATACCGGCGGTAAAGATCAGCAGGCTGATAAAAGAGGTGGTAAAGTATGCCCGTTTATTTTATAACGAGCTGGAAACAAATGGTACGAATAAAAGCTTTGCTGTTTACCAGCAAGAATACGCAGCCGATGGCAGCGAAGTAACCATGAAAATATTGACAAAGTCTAAACGCAAAATATTTTTTAGTGAGCACAAACAAAAGTTATATCAATAACAAGTTTAAATGATCTGTTGAATGGAAGGTGCATGCTGAATTAAGAAATCGTTCGTTAGATTTAGAGCTGCAGGCTGTTACTTTAAAGCCCTTATTCCATAATGATATTGAATGCATAGGTATATATTCCGGGCAAAATGCAACTCTCAATCATTACTTTCAAAAGAAGGCCGGCGCTAGGTGGAGCCGTACACATAGGTGCTGGTATATCTCATGCACGGAAAAGAATTATGAACAGCTTTGCACAGCATTAGCCGGAAAAGCAATTATAGATGTGGGTGAGTTAAAACGATATCTTTTAGAAAAGAAAAAAAATAAAAAAAATATCCCTGTTTCAAATGAAAACAAACTTGCAGTACAAGTGGTAGCTACAAAAGCTGCAATAATACAATCAAAACCTGTACAGCAATCTATACTTCCTTATAGATTAAGCAAAGAAAATAACGAAGCGCT
>JBDUEG010000107.1:0-9676 GCA_040002575.1 Ginsengibacter sp. | reverse complement strand
GCTTCCCATATATCTGCTTCAATACAGGAGGTATTTGCTTTATCCAGTTTCTTTCGGTAGTATCCCAATCGTACTTTTTTGAAAGCGCATCTTCCATTACCTGCCTTGCATGCAGAGCCTGCTCCTCCGAATAAAAACAGTTGATCCATTTCTTATCGAGTGTCTTTGCACTTTGTACAAAGATGCCACCCTGGTACCATTTGAAGCAAGTGGGCAATCCCAAAAAGTCAATCTCATCTGCCGCACTTTCGGCATAGCCTTTAAAAAAATATTCATAAAATCTTACACACCCTTTTAAGCGCTCTTTTAGTTGCATATCGTCTTCGGCAGCTTTCGGTTTCATTCTCCATTGGCTGTAAAGCTTATTGTACGGATTTTTATCTGCTGCAGGCCAAAACACGTTGGACGCCTTTAGATACAAAATCGTCGCCTCGTTTTTATCTGTTCGCTTAACAACCATTGTATTTCCCCGCTTATCCTGTATTGTATAAACTGCGTTTTTACCATCATCAAATTTCGCTTCGAGCTGCTTCCCTTTAAATGAAAATTTACCGTATCTCATTTCAGCTCTTGGGTTTTCAAGAAAAGTTGAATCACTCATAAAGACGATTCCGGGGTAATTATAAACCTTATCCTGTTGGTTATCGTAGAGATCCCTGAATGTCGGCCGTTCGGCGTCAGTTACTTCCCAGTATTGACAAAGCTGGTGGAACCCATCCTTTCGTTGAGGCAAGGGCTCATCAACTATTTTTTCATCTTTAGGCTCAGGCATTGTACAAGAAACAGGAAGCAGAGCGACAAAAAAAAACATTGGTAAAATTGTGTTACGCATTCGGAATATTAAAATTGAATGAAGCTGGCATCAAATGTAATATGTAAAATATTATCTTCACTTCATGAAACTAACTGTTTTCATCTTACTTCTGTTTATAGTTTTTTCCGGCTTTTCACAAAAGAAGCAAGCCACAGTATCAGGTAAGGTAATTGATGAAAATGAAAATGAATTGCCCGGTGTAAGTATTGTCATCTTGGGTAAGCAAACCGGAATAGTATCATCTGACTCGGGCACATTTCGAATAAAAGTTCCGGCAGAAAAAGCGCTGGCAATTGTATTTTCATTTTCCGGATATAGGGATGAACAAAAAAACTTTTACTTAAGTGATGGTGAAGAAGAGCATCTAACCGTAAAGCTTAGCCGTAGCGGCAAAACGCTTGAAACAGTTACAATCAATGACGATAAGGAGCGGAAGGAAACAGGTCTTGTAAAAATAAACCCCAAGAGTGCTGTTACACTTCCTTCCGCAACAGGTGGTGTTGAAGGATTGATAAAAATATTAGTAGGAAGTAATAACGAACTTACTTCACAATACTCAGTACGTGGCGGCAACTATGATGAGAACCTCATTTACATAAATGACTTTGAAATCTACAGGCCTTACCTTGTAAGAAACGGTCAGCAGGAAGGTCTGAGCTTTATTAATCCGGAGCTTGCAAAAAATATAAATTTTTACAATGGTGGATTCCAGGCCAGGTATGGAGATAAGATAAGCAGTGTGCTCGATATACAATACAAGAAACCGGTTTCCTCCGGTGGCTCGGCGTATGTAAGCCTGCTGGAACAAGGCTTTCATTTTGAAGGTGCTTCTAAAAATCAAAAGCTTACATGGTTGTTTGGGGTGCGTAGTAAAACAAATAAGAACTTACTTAGCAGCCAGGAAGTAAAAGGGAATTACATTCCTTCTGCAGCCGATCTGCAAGCCTTTATTACTTACAGAATTTCTCAGAAGCTGCAGCTCGAGTTGCTGGGCATTATTTCCGGCTCGAAGTTTACTTTAGTTCCTGAATCGGCTCAGAAATCAACAGCAGTATTTTCTCCATTATTCACTGCGAATATTGGCCTCGATATCTTTTTTGAAGGCCAGGAAAAAGATGATTACAATACAAATTTGATTGGGTTAAGTCTCAACCAGTCAGTTAACAAAAGGGTTAAATTAAAATGGATGGCAAGCCATTACGCAGATAATGAAAATGAAAATTTTGACATTACCGGTTTTTATCTTTTTGGCGAAAGAAACTTTGATAAGAGCAGTGCCGCATTTGGACAGATAACCAGTCCGCTGGGAGCAGGTGTGTTTCAAAATTATGCACGTAATAAACTGAATATAGAAATCTATAACATTAGCCACAAAGGTAGTTTTGACAAAGGAAAACATTTTGTTCAATGGGGTGCCGGAGTTGATCACACGTTGATAAGTGATAAACTTAATGAATGGGAATACAAGGATAGCGCAGGGTATTCATTACCATATAACCCGAATGCATTAAATCTTAGCAGTGTTCTAAAATCGAAAGCGAATCTTACCATTGATAAATACAGTGGTTATATCCAGGATAATATCCGGCTAGGCAAGGCAGCTAGGGATGTTAGTTTGCAGGTGGGAATACGATTTAATTACAATTCTCTCAATCATGAATTTATCGTAAGCCCACGTGCACAAATAAGCTATAAACCAAATTGGAAAAAAGATATTGTATTTAAAGCCGCGGCCGGGATTTATGACCAGCCCCCTTTTTACCGTGAGTTGAGGAAATACGATGGCTCTTTAAACCGCGATCTTCTTAGTCAAAAAAGCGTACAATTTGTTGCTGGCTTCGATTATAATTTAGCAACTAATGGTAAACCTCTGCGCATAACTACGGAGGCTTATTATAAATCTTTAACTGATGTGGTACCTTATGATGTGGACAATGTGCGCATACGGTACTACGGAGTAAATAGTGCCAAGGCTTACGCTACAGGAATCGAAACCCGGATATTTACAGAGCTGGTGAAAGATGCAGAAAGCTGGCTGAGCATCGGTGTAAGCCGGACAAAGGAAGACCTCAATAATGATTTTTATTACACTTATAAAAATGCAGCCGGCGAAATTATTACTTCAAAAACACAAGACCAGGTTGTGGCAGATTCGATAAGGACTGACGTAGGTTATGTAAGAAGGCCAACAGATCGCCTGCTCACATTGGGATTGTTCTTGCAGGATTATTTAAGCACCAATAAAAATTTCAGGGTGCATCTGAATATGATTTATGGATCTAACATGAGCTACAATATTCCTAACAGTGTGAAATACAGAAATGCGCTTATTATTGAACCATACATTAGAGTTGATCTCGGCTTTAGCGCTTTATTATTGAGCGAGAAATCATTGCGGCGCAGCCACTCTCCTTTCCGCAGCTTTGAAAATATATGGGCCAGCCTTGAAGTGTTTAATCTTATTGACAGGGCTAATACAATTTCTTACCAACTTATAAAAGACTTTGCAAACAACACGTTTAGCATTCCCAATCGCTTAACGCCAAGGCTCCTGAATTTCAAATTGCTTGCAAGGTTTTAAAATATTTCTTTCAATAAAAATAAGATTCACGCCTTCATGGATTTCTAATAAAGAATTTTATATTTTACAGAAAAAAATAAATCATGGAAGAAAAATCTTATTTAGGCACAGACAGCGATCCTGTTATTGCTCCTACAAGCGATGAAAGAACATTGGCTATTTTGTCGCATATACTCACATTTGTTGCGGGCTTTGTAGCTCCGCTAGTCATTTATCTTTTGAAGAAAGACGAATCCGCTTTCATAAGAGAACATGCAAAAGAATCCCTGAATTTCCAGATTACAATTTTCATTTTAATTATCGTTCTTATCATCACCCTTATCGGAATTTTGTTGCTATGGGCAGTTGGAATAGTTGCATTGGTATTTGTTATTATGGCTACTGTAAAAGCAAGCGAAGGAAAATTATATAAATATCCTTTTAGTTTGAGATTGATCAAATAATTTGTGGTTTAAAAAACTTTCAAGTCTTTATTATAAAAAAGGCCGGGCATCGCTGCCCGGCCTTTTTAAATATAGTGAGTCTATATATTTTATTTAAAATCTTCGGCTGTAACTCCCGTATTTACTTTCACATCATCAATATCTATCACAAATTCCTGTGTGCCCGCCGGCGTTTCAGCCGAAACTGAATCTGTAAAAGGGAACATAATATCCTCAATCTTCTTATAATTGCTTAACTCAACTGACTGCTGAATTTCTTGTCCACCTGCTTTTGGGCTGCGGATCGTTTTTACAAGATAGCCGGAATTGACATCGTAGTATTCAGTTGACTTGATTCCAGAAGGCGATGTAACACTTATCTTATAAGCATCATTTGCGCCCACTTTTTCAATTCCTGCATTTTCAAGTTTAAAGCCACTTTCTTTATAAAATAATTGCGGAAAAATACCTTTCGTTTCAACTCCTTCTGCAATTTCATCTGCAGAAAAATCCTGTTTATTTCCCATCTGCGTCATGAAGCCGGTTTTGCCATTAAAGACTCTGTGCACAACGGTGTTGCCATTCATCTCCACATTCATTGACTGGAGATTAGGACTCAACTGTTTTTGCTCGTAATTAAGTGCCATCCCCTGCATGCTCATTTTACCCTTGACAACAATTGATTTTACTCCCTTAAGTTTCTCTTCCCCTCCTATTGCTTTTACGTAATCATTTATTATTTCATCAGGGCTTTTACTCACATTTGCATCACTCGTTGCGGAAGCCATAGGCTTCATTTCTACAGCCTTGGCATACTTGTCATACATGTTTACCGGATAGATGGCAATCAATCCTGGCTTCACTGTTTCTGCTTTGCCAACCACTACAATACGTGTATTGTCATGGTTAAAATATTTTTGAGCAACCCGTTGAACATCCGCAGCGGTTACTGCATTTATTTTCTGCAGGTAAGTTTTATAAAAATCTTCGGGCAAATTATTGATTAATATATTGCTTGAAAAAGCCGCTGTACGGGCCGGGTCTTCGAGGCCAAGGGCGAAAGAGCCGTTGTATAAGGCTTTCGCATTTTTTAGTTCGTCTGCGCTTACCTGTTGTGAACGCATAATATTTACTTCATCCAAAATTTGCATAATAGCACTATCAACCTTTTCATTTCTGACTGAAGTAGCCGCATTAAATTTTGTTTGAAACCTGCCGGCACCTATTGACGAGTAGGCCCCGTAAGTATAACCATGCTTTTCACGAAGGTTCATAAACAGATGTCCTTCCGAACCGCCGCCCAGTATTTGGTTTGCTAATAATAAGGGAAAATAGTCCGGGCTGCTCATAGGCAAGTCAACAAGATTCACAACTGTTATTTCGCTTTGAACAGCATTCGGTACGTCGATAAGATCAATTTCCGTTTTTGATGGATTATTAACAAGGTTTAATTTAGGTAAGGTGAGGTCTGCCCCCTTCCAATCTCCAAAAGCTTTTTGTGCAAGCGCTTTTGCTTCGAGAGGTTTTATATCGCCTACAAAAGTGAGGTAGCCACGTGATGGAGTTACATGCTGTTGGTAAGCCTTTTTTATATCATCAAGGGTAAGCGCTTTTATTGACTCTTCTGTTTCAAATTCACCATTTGGATGTGACACTCCAAATGTAAGCGCATTCACTACCCTTGCCGAAATTGCTTTGGCATTTTTCTCATTTGATTTTAAGCCGGTAAGTGTCTGTGATTTCAATTTTTCAAAAGATTCTGCCGGAAACGCCGGATGACGCAAAGCTTCCGCCATCAGCATAAAAGACTTATTGAAGTACCTGGTAAGTGCAGATGCGCTTGAATTGCTTCCACTTAAATTTACATCCGCACCCATCTGGTCTACTGCTTCATCAAATTGCGCCTTGGTCTTTGAAGTGGTTCCTTCGCTAAGCATGCCGCCCATCATATCAAAAACGCCGGCTTTTGCGCCTTCTGTGATTGGACCCTGGTCAATAAAATAAGTTGCTGTAACTTTTGGCAGGTGATGATCTTCCACCACCAGAACTGTTATGCCATTGGGAAGCTTATAAGTTACCGGTGAGCCAACTGATATTACAGGCGCCGGTCCTGCTTCAGGTTGTTTACTTCTGTCAACTTTTGTCTGGGCGTTTACGGATAATACCGCCAGGAAACTAAAAACTGCTATACTTATTTTCTTCATATTTTTTATTTGTTTCAATGAATTTTTCTTGTGTCTTCCGCGTAGCTCTATTTAGACTTCGGCAGGTAATACATAACAACACGTTGGTTCTTGTTAAGATATTTTTTAGCTACATCCATAATTTCCTGTCTCGTTATTTTCCTATATTCATTCAACACATCATTTATGTGGCCGGTGTTGTGATAAACAATATAGTTTTCTGAAAGATTACCGGCAACATCAATCATATGGGTGTTGTTGCTTACGTAATCATTTTCAAACTGGTTTAATAATTTCTGGTAATCACTTTCGCTAATGAGTGAAGTTTGAACTTTGGAAACCTCTTCGTCAATATCCTTTAATAGAGTTACCAGGTCTGCGTTATTATTCGGCAATGCAAATGTTATGTAGGCTCCATAATCTTCTAATGCAAAATTAAATGCGCCCACCTGCAAGGCATTCTTCTTTTCATCTACCATTTTTTTATACAACTTCGAACTTGCGCCGCCAGAGAGATAACTGGTGATCATATTTAGTACTTTAGAATCATGCGTTGCTTTGCCGGGAGTGCGGTACGCCGCCATAATAGCGGGGATCTGGATATTCGCATCATAAGTCGTGTCAATGATTTCGCTGGTAATGGGTGCTTCCTTTATATCCGGTTGTATTATCGGCGTACCCTTTGGAATGTCAGAAAAATAAGCTGACACCAACTTTTTTGTACTATCAATATTAATGTCGCCAGCAATACTTAGCACCGCATTATTGGGTATATAGTATTTATGAAAAAATGCCTGGAACTCACTGAGCTTCGCTGCATCGAGATCTTCCATCGACCCGATAGGTTGCCACTTATAAGGATGCAAAATGAAAAGTTTTGAAAAGATAGCTTCAGCAAAATGGCCATAGGGTTGGTTATCGATGCGCTGGCGCTTTTCCTCTTTCACAACTTCGTTTTGTGTTTTTACACCCACGTCATTTATCACCGGGTGCAGCATGCGCTCACTTTCGAGCCAGAGGCCAAGCTTCAGCTGGTTTGACGGGAATTCTTCATGATAGTAAGTACGATCCTGTGAAGTTGTTGCATTATCCCTTCCCCCATTACTGGTTACATATTTTGAAAATTCACCTCGATGAATGTTGTCAGTGCCTTCAAACAAAAGGTGTTCAAAAAAGTGCGCAAAACCGGTACGGTTTAGATCTTCGTTCTTTGACCCAACATGGTAATAAACAGTTACCGCTACTACAGGCGCTTTTTTATCCTGGTGAAGTATTACATGCAGGCCGTTTGGCAGGTCGTATTCAGTAAATGAAATTTTTTGTGACCAGGCACTTCCAAAGGTGGCGATTCCAATACAAATTAAAAAAACTGATCTTTTCTTAAGCGACATATCTATTCTTTTATTTATTAAAATTGAGTTTGCGAAGATATTTAAATCGGATCGCAATTGCATTCCAATTCAAGAAATGGGCAAATGAAATGATGAGCGGAAAGTTCACAGTTTCATGTTTCCACCCTTAAGGCTACTTCGCCATAGCTTAAAATAAATACCCACTCTCCTCGTTTAAATTGAAGTAATATCCGATTTATGAAGATCTTTTTTTCCCCTTCGAACCAACTGTGTATTCTTTTACTTAGTTTCTCAATAAATTGCTTTAGTCAAACTCAAAGCTACCAGCGGGATATAAATGCCACACAAATCAGTGCAGGACTACCGGGAAGTCATCATTTCAAAATTCCTGAACCGGAAGGTTTTGTAAATGATTTTGAGCACCTTTTTACGCCTGAGCAAGTCAAGACCCTCGATTCTACGATTATTGCCGTCCACAATAAAACTTCGGTTCAAATAGCGATCATTACTATTGACTCAATGATGGTTAATAAAAATCAACTGGAAGACTTCACCAAAGAAACATTCATCTCATGGGGCCTACAGGTAAATGGTCAATTCAATGGAATTCTTATTGGCCTTTCGAATAAATACAAAAAGCTGCGTATTGAAAATGGTAGTGGAGTGGAGCAGGCTTTAACTGATTATGAAGTACAGGGAATCGTAGAAAATGCCTTCATGTCTTACCTGAAAGAGAATAAATATTTTGAGGGAACTATAAATGGGTTGGCAGCAATAATGAATAAGTTGAAAGAAAAATAGCCTGCGAAAAAATAACCAATCATTCTATTTGAAAAATTTCTTTGTGTTTCCTTCCTCAGAACCCGCCTTATAATAAGTCCTGAAATATTCATCTGCGGATAGTGCACCGCTTCCTTTGTAAGCAAAAATTACAAGTAACACGAGAACGATAATTGAGAGCACTAATTCAAATCCACTATTGCCGGTTTGTTTCATATTTACAAAAAATATGGCCACAAGAAGAATGGGTATCTGTATAATAGAAGAGGCTCGCGTAAATAATCCTACGGAAATGAACAATCCGCCAAGAAGGGTTATGCATGTAATGATGAAAGCAAGCGCAGAAGCATTTTTATCAAACATTCCAATACCTGTGTGCTCAATCATAGACTGTAGAACAGATGAATCACGTATAAAATTGATTCCCTTCCAAAACAAAATAAAGCCCAAAGCGATTCTTACGATAGTAAGCCATTTAGGCTGTCCTGCATTTGTTTTTTCAGTGATTACTGCTTCGCTCATAATTGACAAATATATTTACATTATAATCAGTAAGATCTATAGTGATGTTCCAAAGTTAAAAAAATACCCAGAATTATAAACGCTATTTCATCAATCCGGCAAGTTTCCTCAACTTCGCGTTCTAATTATTTATACATGCGGCTGTTAACCATACTATTGTTTTTAGAAATCATAAGCATGACGTCATGCACATCAACAAAACATATAATTAGCACAGAGGAATTTAGCCATCTTAAGTTTCTTAGTGAGTTTGATATTCCGTTCAACAAAGAATACCAGAACACGATTGTAGGAGGCCTTTCAAGCATTGACTATGATGATCGCAAAAATGTTTACTACATAATAAGTGATGATAAATCAGAAAAAAGCCCTGCCAGGTTTTATAAGGCACAAATCAATATCAACAATAGTAAAATCGATAGTGTTGTTTTCTTAGAAACTACCTTGTTAAAAAACCGGGACGGAAATTTTTATCCTTCCGCTTCCACTGATCCCTTGCATACACCTGATCCGGAAGCTATAAGGTATAACCCCTTAACCAATTCCTTTATATGGAGCAGCGAAGGTGAGCGCATTGTTACCGGAGATAAACTGGTGCTTGAAGATCCTTCAATAACTGAAATGAATGAAAAGGGAATCTTTATGGATACGTTGATTCTACCTGCACAAATGCATATGAGTAAAAACGAAACAGGACCAAGAAGAAATAGTGTATTTGAAGGTGTGACTTTTGCTGACAATTACAGAACGCTATTTGTAAGTGTGGAAGAGCCATTATATGATGACGGGCCGCGGGCAGGCTTAAAGGATTCCACCGGTATTATAAGAATATTAAAGTATAATCTCGCTTCTAAAAAAACGGTAGCTCAGTATGCCTATCCTATTGATGCTGTAACAAATCCACCAATTACAAAAGGGGCGTTTATACTTAATGGCGTTTCTGATATTTTAAATGTCGGCGAGAATAAACTGCTGTTAATTGAGCGATCTTATTCAACTGGCACGCCAGGTTGCAAAATAAG
>JBDUEG010000106.1:0-9730 GCA_040002575.1 Ginsengibacter sp. | reverse complement strand
CGCTTAACCAGCCACCTCCCCATATCCAGTGGCCGCTTATCGGATAAATGATTGCGGAGATTATACAGGAATAAATTATGTATGAAATAAGCTTGGTTCTCTCAGCCATGGCTCCGGAAACTATAGTAGCGGCAGTAGCAGCAAATACAACCTGGAATAACCAGGCAGCACTTATACCATAACCTGCGGTATCTGTAGGAGCGTTGGCAGTTCCAAGGAAGGCAAGTGCGGAGTCAAAACCAAAATAATTGGAATCGCCGCTGGAGTACATAATAGCATATCCCGTTGCCCAGAATAAAACAGCTCCGAAACAAAAATCCAGCAGATTTTTCATCATAATATTTGATGAATTTTTTGCTCTTGTCATACCTGATTCAACCAATGCAAAACCAGCCTGCATAAAAAATACAAGGAAACCTGTGAGGCAAAGCCAGATTATATTTGCAACATCCTGTGGTAGTGCAGGTGCAGGTTCTGCTGGTGCCGCCTGAGCAGACACAGAAGACGGAAACCCAATTAATGATATTATAAAAAGAAATGCAAAACTGATAATTAAGTAGATTCTGCTTCTTTTTTGATTGTTGTTTTTTATCATTGTTTAAAATTGTAAGATGTAAGATTTATAAGTGCCAGGTCTTAGAAATGATAAGTTGCTGCAAGTATTCCTGTAACAGTAGTTTTGGTTGCATCTCCATCATTCTTTTCAAAAATTGCATCTTTTCCAGTATCTAACCTCAGCTCAGGAATAATAGTAAGATTTCCGACTTTGAAATTTGGAGAAAGAGTCAGATCGAAGATGTTGGTATAAGGGGCTAAGCTTGCTGCCGCTTTTTCGTTATGAAAATATTCGCCGCGAAGTGTGATACCAAATGTACTGGTCGGATCTACATTCAGGTACACTGCAGAACCCCACCAACTTTCACTTGACCCTCCGTCCGGCTTAACCGTTTGTATGGTACCGTTATACCCTAAACTGAACTTATCTGTAACAGCCCCGGTAAGAACCAGGTCGAATTGAGAAAGATTGTATGAGCCGCCATAAGATCCCTGGTAATTAAGGTAAGCTTTCACTTTGTCATTTGCGGAAGCGGTAGTAAACTGCGCGAGGGCATACCTACGTGAACCCGCCTCAGCAACTACGTCCGTGGCATTTGCAACGCCTATCATTAAAGCGCTTTGTCCTCCAAGGCCAATATCAGCCTTTAAACCAGTATGTGAGAACGGACCATAAGAAAACATATAGTCCATGCTATAATTACGGTTTAAATATGCATCTGTTAGTTCATAACCAATATGTGTAGCCCATTTGCCTATTGTTAACTTGAATTTATCCGAGACCGCATAACTTACGTAGGCCTGCTTAACTGCAAATAAAGTGGAATGTGAAGGATCACCGTAAGAAAACTCTTCCGCTCTTGTGCCAAACCCGAGGTCGATTGTAGCACTGGCTTTGCCAAAAGTGTGATCAGCTCTTACACTGGCCATACCTAACTGAAAAGAGTTTTGGGAATTGGTAAAGCTTGTGAAGTTATTGGTGCCCCCGGATTTAGGATCGCTGAAATTGTAGCGAAAGTATGCATCAACAGATCCGGTGATTACTGGCCCGGGACTCGTAGAGTCTGTTTGAGCGTTTGCAAAAAGAAAAGTAAAAAATACGAATGTTGCTAAGAAAAATTTTCTTATCATTGTTTTAGATTTAAAGATTAAAAATTGGAAGGGGTATAGCTGATTAACTTTTCTCAGAAGTTAATATTTTAAGCTAAACCCCTTTCATGTTAGACGAAGGTCATTATTTATTTTTATGAGTGAAGTGGCCGTTTGTGTTACTTCTATTTTAGAGATTGACATCATGCTTTTAAAAATCAATATTTTCAGTAATTCCTCTTTCCTGTTCGTTTAATACGCCATTATTTCTAACAAGTAAGGTGCCTTGCATATATTTTTCGTTGTGCTGCGAAGCATCAAGACCTTCTTCTTCATCGGCTGAGCTTACTCTCATTGGCATAACCCAGTTAATGAATTTGAATATACCGTAAGAGACAATAAAGCTATATGAAACTACTATGGCAAGACCTTTCAATTGTGTAAGGAAGAAAGCTGGATTTCCATAAAATAATCCATTATTGCCCGCACTGTTTACATTCGAAGTCGCAAAAATTCCTGTCATAATCATACCGACCATTCCACCAAGACCATGGCAGGGAAAAACGTCTAACGTATCATCCAGAATGGACTTTGATTTATAATATACTGCTACGTTTGAAATAAGTGCAGCTACGGCGCCTATAAATATACTTTGTGGAATTGCAACGAAACCTGCAGCAGGCGTTATCGCAACCAGTCCGACTACAGCACCAATACAAAATCCGAGCACGGACGGCTTCTTACCTTTTAATACATCAAAAAACATCCACGCAAGGCCAGCGGAGGCAGCTGCAGTATTGGTTGTAGCAAATGCGGAAACTGATAATGCATTCGCACCTAAAGCAGAACCTGCGTTGAAACCAAACCAACCAAACCACAGAAGCCCCGTACCTATTAAAACGTATGGGATATTTGCAGGAGGAATTTCTTTATGTTCCAAATGGACCTTGCGGCGTTTTAAAACAATGGCGCCTGCTAACGCAGCGCAACCTGCGGAAATATGAACTACAGTACCTCCTGCAAAATCAAGCACTCCCCATTTAAATAAAAACCCTTCCGGATGCCAGGTCCAATGTGCAATGGGAGCATACACTAAAAGAGAGAACATTACAATAAAAAGGATGTAAGAAGAAAAGCGGATTCTTTCTGCAACCGCACCAACCACCAGGCTGGGAGTAATAATTGCAAACATTAATTGAAATAGAGCAAACAATAATAAAGGAATTGTAGGCGCAAGGCTCCAGGGTGCTCCCGAACTTACGCCTTTAAAAAAGAGATGTGTGAAAGGATTCCCTATGATGCCTCCTATCGAGTCGCCGAAACAGAGGCTAAATCCAATTGTGATCCATAAGATGCTGACCACACCAGTTGCTACAAAACTTTTAATCATAGTAGAAAGCACGTTTTTTCGATGAACCATGCCGCCGTAGAAAAAGGCAAGCCCTGGCGTCATTAAAAAGACCAGTGCAGTCGCCACAATAATCCAGGCTGTGTCGGCAGAATTATATTTTCCTGCATCATCAAAATTCTTTAACGATGGAATAAAAAGAGCAATGACAGCGACCAGCATTAAAACTATAAAAGGAATTGTCCGGCTCAAAGTCATTTTTTTTATCATCGTTTCTGGTTTTGATCAAACATATTAATCTTTTTCGGAAAAAGATAAATGTATTTTCACATTTTTTTAATTATAATATATATATTGATTAATATAAATAACTGAAAATCAATTAAAAAATGGGAATTCAACATTTTCTACTTTATAATGTGAATAAAATTTTTCATATTTTTAAAAAGAGTATTTGTTTGACAATACATAAAAAAACCGTACTCATTGAAATACGGTGTCCGGACAAACTAAATTTCCTGAAGAATATTTTGATCTTTTGTTTCTAATAGTGAATAACCCATTAAGTATTCATCGACTTTCCTCGCACATTCCCGACCTTCAGAAATAGCCCAAACCACTAAAGATTGTCCACGGCGCATATCACCAGCGGTAAAAACTTTTGGGCTATTAGTAATGTAATTCTTGTCTGTTGCTTTTATATTGCCTTTTTCGTCTAATTCAATTCCAAGTTGTGTTACTAATCCTTCGTGTTCAGGATGAACAAATCCCATTGCCAGTAAAGCAAGTTCACAAGGAATTTCTATTTCACTTCCCGGCACTTCTTCATATTTAGCAGGTTTCTGATCATTCGAAAACTTCCATTCAAGATCGACGATTTTCAACGCCTTTAGATTCCCGTTTTCATCGCCGATAAATTCTTTTGTTGCTATTGCCCAATGACGCTGAACACCTTCTTCATGAGAGCTGGTAGTTTTCAATATCATTGGATAGGTAGGCCATGGCATATAAGTATGCCTGTTCTCAGGAGGCTTAGGCAATAATTCAAATTGGGTAACGGACTGTGCTTTCTGACGGTTGGATGTTCCCACGCAATCACTTCCCGTATCTCCACCTCCGATTACAACAACATTCTTACCAGAAGCTAAAATTTCAAAATCTTCTATTTTTTTATTCGACACCCTTCGATTTTGTTGTGTTAAAAAATCCATAGCATAATGAATCCCCTTTAATTGCCTTCCAGGTATACTTAAATCCCGGGGAATCGTAGACCCTCCCGCTAATACAATTGCATTATATTCTCTAAGCAGATCATTAATATTAACATTAACTCCCACATGTGCGTTACAAATAAATGTTATGCCTTCTTCTTCCATTAATTTAATTCTTCTTACTACTACCCACTTCTCTAATTTGAAATCGGGAATGCCATACCGCAGCAATCCACCTGGTTCGTCATCTCTTTCGAAAACTGTAACCACATGGCCAGCGTAATTTAGCTGTGCTGCTGCAGCCAAACCGGCCGGCCCCGAGCCTACGATTGCGATTTTTTTCCCTGATCTTACATTTGGTTTTTTGGGCTGAACAAAGCCTTTATCAAAAGCTATTTCAATAATATGCTTTTCTATTTCTTCAATTGTAATCGCCGGCTGATTGATAGCTAATACACATGAAGCTTCACATGGAGCGGGACAAATGCGGCCCGTAAACTCCGGGAAATTATTAGTAGATGAAAGGATGTCGTAAGCTTCCTTCCAGCTTTTACGATATATAGCATCATTGAACTCTGGTATGATATTGCCCAAAGGACAGCCTTCATGACAAAACGGAGTTCCACAGTTCATACAGCGCCCTGATTGCTGATTTAATTTTTCTTCAGAATATCTATTTACAAATTCATTATAGTCACTAAGTCTTTCCCGCGGTAGGCGCTTCCCGGGGAGTTCCCGGGTAAACTCTAAGAAGCCAGTTATTTTTCCCATGCCTTAATTCATTTTTGTAATCTATTCGTCACTTTAAGAAATAAAAAGTAAAGACTTTGCCTATCCGTTCACTTCTACTTTATATTTTTTTTCCAATAGAACCCTTTTGTAATCTTTAGGAAAAACCTTTACAAAATTCTTTAACTGGTTTTCAAAATCATTCAACACGAATTTTGCTACAGTACTATTTGTAAATTGAAAATGGTTAGTGATCATCTCATGTAATAGCTTTTCATCCTCTTCTTCAATGCTATCCAGATCGACCATTTCTGTATTGCACAGCGTTTCAAAATTATGCTTTACATTATATATGTATGCAATACCGCCACTCATACCTGCTGCAAAATTTCTTCCTGTTTCGCCAAGTATTATAGCGGTTCCACCAGTCATATATTCACAACCGTGATCTCCAACTCCTTCCACCACTACATGCGCTCCCGAGTTACGGACACAAAATCGTTCTCCCGCCTTACCTCTTATATATGCTTGCCCGGACGTAGCACCATAGAATGCAACATTTCCAATAATAATATTTTCTTCAGGTATAAATCCCGCTTTGGAAGATGGGTAAATTATGAGTTTAGCACCACTTAATCCCTTTCCAAAATAATCATTAGCATCTCCTTCGAGTTCAAGCGTAACGCCCCTTGTATTAAAAGCAGCAAAGCTTTGACCCGCGGTTCCTAATAATTTGAAGTGGATAGTCCCATCTGGCAATCCTTCTGCCTTATATTTTTTTGTGATTTCATTGGACAAGATTGTTCCGGTAGCCCTATCAGTATTTTTTATATCAAATGTCGCCGCGACATTTTGATGAAACTGAATAGCTGGCTGCGCAGCATTTAGTAATTTCCAATCAAGCACATCATCCAATCCATGATCCTGTTCTTCAGATTTAAACAGCCCGGTGTATTCGGAAGCAGGCTCTTTATATAAAATATCAGAGACGTCAAGATTATTATATTTCCAATGCAAAACATTTTCCCTTCTTTGCAAATAATCAACCTGGCCAACCATTTCGTTTATAGTTTTAAAACCCAGTTCAGCCATAATCTCCCTTAATTCTTGTGTAAGAAATTTAAAAAGATTTACAACGTGATCTGCATCGCCGGTGAAACGACTGCGGAGTTGCGGATCCTGTGTGGCAACGCCTACAGGGCAAGTGTTTAAATGGCACTTACGCATCATTATGCAGCCTTCTACAATAAGCGCAGCAGTTGCAACTCCCCATTCTTCCGCACCGAGTAGTGTGGCAATTGCAATATCACGACCTGTTTTTAACTGCCCATCGGTTTGCACGGTTACTCTGCTACGTAACTTATTTTTTACAAGCGTTTGATGTGTCTCAGCGAGACCCAATTCCCATGGCAAACCCGCATGCTTTATTGAACTAATCGGAGAAGCACCTGTTCCTCCATCATGTCCTGAAATTAATATTACATCCGCTTTTGCTTTTGTAACTCCGGCAGCAATCGTTCCTACGCCGGCTTTTGATACCAGCTTAACATTTATCCTTGCCTTTCGGTTAGCGTTTTTCAAATCAAAAATTAATTGCGCCAAATCTTCAATAGAGTATATATCATGATGTGGTGGAGGAGAGATTAATCCAACGCCTGGTGTTGCATGCCGGACCCTTCCAATCCAATCGTCAACTTTATGACCTGGTAACTGGCCGCCTTCTCCAGGCTTGGCACCCTGTGCCATCTTTATTTGCAACTCATCGGCTTCTGTAAGATATTGACTAGTGACGCCAAATCTTGCTGAAGCGACCTGCTTAATAGCACTTCTCATAAAATCTCCGTTAGGAAGTCTTTCATACCTGATTTCATCCTCGCCTCCTTCGCCGGTATTACTTTTGCCACCAAGGCGATTCATTGCGATTGCAAGCGTAGTGTGTGCTTCCCATGAAATAGAGCCAAATGACATCGCTCCTGTTGCAAATCTTTTATAGATATTTTCAGCCGGCTCCACTTCTTCGATTGAGATTGAAGGACGATTGTGTTTGAATTGAAACAAGCTTCTTAAGGTTGCCGCTTTTTCGCTTTGATCATTTACAAGCTTTGAATACTTTTTAAAGGTAGTGTAATCGTTAAGCCGGGTAGCATACTGCAATAAGTGAATTGTTTGAGGATTGAATAAATGGAATTCACCCTTTCTTTTCCACTGGTATATCCCGCCGGTTGTTAACTGGTCAATTGGTATATTCTTTTTACTGAAAGAGAAGAAATGTTTTATAAGTGTTTCCCTGGCAATTTCATCCAAACCCATTCCATCAATTCTTGAAACTGCACCTTTGAAATACTTATCAACCACATTTTTATTAAGGCCTATGATTTCAAAGATCTGTGCTCCCTGGTATGATTGTAAAGTAGAAATCCCCATCTTGGAAAATACTTTTAGCAACCCATCATTCACTGCTTTTATGTAATTTTTTTTCAGTTGCCTTGCATCCAGGTCGGTTTGTAATCTTCCAGTGAGCTTCATATCGCGAATAGAAGACAGTGCCAGGTAAGGATTAATAGCAGTTGCACCAAATCCTATAAGACAAGCGAAGTGGTGAACTTCCCAAACATCTGCCGCTTCGATTACCAATCCCACTTTACCCCTCAATCCCTTTCTTATGAGATGATGATGTACAGCGGCTGTGGCTAACAAGGTTGGAATGGCGGCATGTTCTGAATCTATCGCTCTGTCTGAAATAATCAGTACTTCAAAGCCATCTTCCACTGCATCTGAAGCATACCTGCAAAGGCGCTCAAGCCCCTTTTGCATGGAACCTGGCTTGCCATCAGCAATGAAATAAGATTGTAAGGTATGTGCCTGGAAAATTCCGGTATCGATACTTCTTATTTTTTCCAGTTCCCTGTTAGAAAGAACCGGGTGCTTTAAAGCAAGGCTATGGCAAGCGAGCGGATCTTCTTCCAAAAGATTGCCATTATTACCAACGAAGGTCACAAGTGACATTACAAGTCTCTCTCGTATAGGATCGATTGGTGGATTGGTAACCTGTGCAAATAATTGTTTGAAGTAGCTGCTTAAATGCTGAGGTTGATCGCTCAAAACTGCTAAAGGAACATCACTTCCCATAGAACCTGTTGGTTCTTTACCATCAAGTGCCATCGGAGCAATTATTACATCCAGGTCTTCAGTAGTATAGCCAAATGTTTTTTGATATTTAAAAACCTGGTCATGCTCCAGGTGAGTGAACATCACTCTTGGCTCTGGCAGTTCTTCGAGGCGGATTTTATATTTATTCAGCCATTCGCTATAAGGCTTTTGTGAGCAGATTGTTTGTTTAATTTCTTCGTCACTTATAATTCTTCCTTGTTCGAGATCTACGACAAACATTTTTCCAGGTTGCAATCTTCCCTTTTCTTTTATCAATTCAGGATCGACGGGAAGCACACCTGTTTCGGATGCCATAATAACACGGTCATCGGTAGTAACACAATATCTTGACGGCCGCAAACCGTTTCTATCCAACGTTGCTCCTATTAATTTTCCATCAGTAAAAGAAATTGACGCCGGTCCGTCCCATGGCTCCATAAAAGAAGAATGGAATTCGTAGAAAGATTTTTTTACCGGATCCATCTTATCGTTACCATCCCATGCTTCTGGTATTAGCATCATCATCACATGTGGCAAGGACCTGCCACATAACATAAGTAACTCGATAATATTATCAAGGCTAGCCGAGTCTGACTGCCCCGCTTCTACAACCGGTAACAACATATCCATTTCTTCTTTAGTGAAGAATTTAGATATAAAGCCTTTTTCACTGGTACGGAGCCAATTTAAATTGCCTTGTAAAGTGTTGATTTCACCGTTATGGGCTATGTATCTAAATGGTTGAGCTAACTTCCAGGAGGGAAATGTATTAGTTGCAAAACGAGAATGTATTAAGCCAAATGCAGAAACAATTTTCTTGTTGCTCAAATCAGGAAAATAAGTTCGAACCTGTAAGCTTGTTAGCTGCCCTTTGTAAATCACAGTTTTATAGGAAAGCGAAGCAATATAAAAGCCTATCGAATCCTTTCTTACTGTACTTAAAATAGTTTGAGTTGAATAATTGCGCAAAACAAATAACTTCCTTTCAAAGTCATCAGGTTTATTGAGATGGTCAGGGCATGCGATAAAAACCTGTTCCATTTCCGGTTCAACCGATAACGCTGTGAGGCCAATGTCATGAGTGTCTACGGGAACTTTACGATACCCTAAAATTTCCAGACCAAGTGTCTCCGAGCACCTATTGAATGTATCCCGACATTCTTCCTTTAAACGAATATCCTTAGGGAAAAATAAAACGCCCACGCCATATTTGGCATATGGAGGCAAATGAATTCCAAGCTTTATGCATTCGTCAAAGAAAAATTCATGAGGAGTCTGTATAAGAATACCAGCGCCGTCGCCGGTGTTGTTCTCGCATCCACATGCGCCGCGATGCTCCATATTTTCCAGGATGGTTAATGCATCCGATATAATTTGGTGACTTTTATTACTCTTAATATTGGCGACAAAACCAATACCGCATGAATCATGTTCGAACTGGGATGAGTATAAACCTTTACTTGCCATAAGCATTTGACCTATTTACTATCTTATTTATACAAAACAATTTAATGCGAAAATTTTCATCGTGAGCGTGCACAATTCTTGCAGGGGTACTCTTGAAATTATTCCTAATACACTCGCGGATGAAATTAAATATCACCGGATTATACTACGGGCAACTTTAAAATTTTATTAGAATATTCAG
>JBDUEG010000105.1:0-9779 GCA_040002575.1 Ginsengibacter sp. | reverse complement strand
GCCATAAAAAGATCCCTGAATTGCTGTTGATAAGCAGAGGTTGTTTTCTCCGCAACAAGTCTCCTGTTATCAATAATCTTTTTTAATGAAAGCCACACCTGGTTCGGATTTACCGGCTTTATCAGGTAATCTGTTATTTGTGAGCCTATAGCCTCATCCATTAAATTTTCAGTTTCATTTTTTGTAATTAAAACTATCGGAACACCAGAATTTATTTCCTTTATCTTTTGCAATGTTTCAAGACCGGTAATACCGGGCATGCTTTCATCCAGCAATACAACATCTACGATATTTTCTTTTACATAATCAATGGCATCGAAGCCATTGCTCAGGGATTTTACTTTGTAGCCCTTATTTTCCAAAAACATTATTTGAGATTTCAGGCTTTCCATTTCATCATCTACCCATAAAATATTTGCTGCGTTCATTCTAAATTTTTTTTAACCCCAAACCCCTAAAGAGGCTTAAAGCATTAGAAAATTATTTCAATTTCCCCTTTAGAGACAGGGGTCACAAATGTAATTTATTCCCTTTCCAAAAATTATCTTTGCCTGAATACAAGATCATTTTAACAATTGTAGTTAATGCCCCAGAGAAAAATTATCAATGATGCAGTTTATGGCTTTATAACAATTGATGATGAACTTGTCTTTAAAATTATATCTCATCCATTCTATCAGCGGTTACGACGCATTCACCAGATGGCGTTGGCACAGTTGGTTTATCCTGGTGCCGTGCATACCAGGCTTCATCATTCGCTGGGAGCTTATCACCTGATGTGTAATGCACTCACTGAATTAAAAAGCAAAGGATTTTCAATTTCAGAAGAAGAAGAGCAGGCTGCAAAAATTGCAATCCTGTTGCATGACGTAGGACATGGCCCTTATTCTCATGCCCTGGAACACGTTCTCATTACACAAGCAAGCCATGAAGAAATTTCTCTTCTCATAATGCAGAAAATGAATGTGGAATTTGCGGGTAAAATGCAGATGGCTATTGATATATTCACCGGCATTTATCCAAAAAAGTTTCTTCACCAGCTTGTAAGCGGCCAGCTCGATGTTGACCGGATGGATTACCTCACGCGTGACAGCTTTTTCACCGGCGTAAGCGAAGGTGTAATTGGCTATGATCGTATCATCAAAATGCTTACGATTGAAAATGGCGAATTAATGGTGGAAGAAAAGGGGATTTATTCTATAGAAAAATTTTTGATATCACGCAGGTTAATGTATCTACAGGTATATCTCCACAAAACAGTTTTGTGTGCGGAAAAAATGCTTATAAATATTATTAAAAGAGCGAGAGAGATAAAAGCAGTAGCCTCCTCAGAAGTATTAAATATGTTTTTAATTGAAACTTATTTACCAAAGGGCATAAAGGAGCATCTCACAGATTTTTGTTTGCTTGATGATTATGATATAATGGGTGCCATAAAACAATGGGCGATTCATCCTGACAAAGTTTTATCTACACTTTGCCGAGATATCATAAACAGGAAATTACTCAAAGTAAAATACTCAAACAGGGCGTTTCCTGGCTCTGAAGTAAGAGAAAAAATACAATTAGCGAAGAACCATTTTAATTTAAACGAACATGAAGCTGGCTATTTTGTCTTTACAGGCAAGGCAATCAATAGCACTTATAATACCGAGGAGGATCATATCCATATCTTGTTTAAGGATGGGCAAATAAAAAATATATCTGAAGTTGATAATGCATTGATAAATCAAACATTGCCGGGCACGGTAAAAAAATTTTACATTTGTTTTCCAAACACAGGCATTGATTTAGCTTAAGTAATAAATGGATAGTTTGACGGAACATACATAAACATCAAAATGCAGTTCACAGCAACAGAAATAGCAAAACTTATTGATGGCCGCATAGAAGGAGATCCAAATGTAATCGTGTCATCGTTTGGTAAACTTGAGGAGGCCGGAGAAGGGCAACTGGCATTTTTAGCGAATCCAAAATATGAGGAATATTTATATTCTACGAAGGCCTCTGTAATCATAGTAAATAACACTCAGTCTGTAGAAAAAAAAGTTGACACTACCCTGATACGTGTACAAGATGCTTATTCCGCTTTCGCAGTTATATTAGCCGCTCATGATAAAATGCAAACTGCGAACTGGAGTGGAATACAGCAACCCGTATATATTTCACCGACTGCTAAAATGGGAGAAAATCTTTTTATTGGGGCATTCACTTACATAGGGGAGAATGTAATTATCGGAAACAATGTAAAATTATTCCCCCAGGTGTACATAGGAAATAATGTAACAATAGATGATGATACGATTTTATTTCCTGGTGTAAAAATCCATCATGATTGTTGGATAGGGAAAAACGTAACTGTTCATGCAGGTGCTGTTATCGGAGCTGACGGATTTGGATTTGCTCCGCAAACGGATGGTAGTTTTAAAAAAGTTCCGCAGATAGGAAATGTAGTTGTTGAAAATAATGTTGAGATTGGCGCTAATGCAACAATTGATCGGGCAACGATTGGATCTACCTTAATTAAATCAGGCGCAAAGCTTGACAATCTTATTCAGATTGCACATAATGTAGAAGTGGGAAATAATACGGTGATAGCAGCACAATCAGGAATAAGCGGAAGTACAAAGATTGGCAATAATGTTATGATAGGAGGCCAGGCAGGAATCGTAGGCCATTTACAAATTGCAGATGGAAGTAAAATAAATGCCCAAAGCGGAGTGAGCAAATCGATAAAGACACCAAACACTGCCGTAACAGGGTCTCCTGCTTTTGAATATGCACACGCCTTGCGAAGCCAGATACTAAGCCGCAATCTTCCGGAACTGGAAAAAAGAATTACCGAACTCGAACAAATAATAGAACGTCTTGTCAACGAAAAGGTAGCAGGATAATTAGCTGCATTGTCTACCTGGATTTCCTGGATTGAACACAATTTTTAAAAGCAATAGTTTTCATACTTTCGTATTCATGGAGGAAAAGAATTCTACGGAGGATTTTTATCAATACACTTTACAGCGGGAAGTAACCATTTCGGGAGCTGGCATTCACACCGGTCAATCGGTTACTATGCATATAAAGCCCGCTGATCCAAATACGGGTATTAATTTCCAAAGAACAGATCTGCCGGGGAAACCAATTGTAAAAGCTGACGTAGATAATGTGATTGAGACAAACCGAAGTACTACCATTGAAGCTAGCGGGGCGAGAGTAGGAACGATAGAGCATTTAATGGCTGCATTGATGGGTATGCAGATTGACAATGCCCTGATTGAAATCGATGGAGAAGAAGTTCCTATTCTTGATGGAAGTTCACAACACTTTATTGAGCATCTTGCAGAAGTAGGTACCCAAAAGCAAAATGCAAAAAAGATCTACTACGACATACAACATAACATAACCTTTTCGGATGATGAAAAAAAAGTCGAGATGGTAGCCCTGCCCTACGATGGTTACAGGATCAATACGCTTATTGATTTTAATTCACCTATCCTAGGAACACAGCATGCAGACCTGCGTAAAATGGGAGATTTTAAAAATGAAATTGCACCGAGCCGTACTTTTTGTTTCTTCCATGAGCTCGAAGTTCTCATTGCCAATGATCTTATAAAAGGTGGCGATATAAATAATGCAATAGTTGTAGTAGATAAACCGGTAACTGCCGACCAGGTAGATCGTATATCCAAAATTTTTCATAAGGAAGATGTGAAAGTAAGTGAAGGGGGTATTTTAAATAATCTTACGTTACGGTTTCCAAATGAACCGGCACGACATAAACTTCTTGACGTTGTTGGCGATCTTGCATTGGTAGGTTTTCCTTTTAAGGCCCACATTATTGCTAACAGACCGGGGCACTCTTCCAACGTAAAATTTGCTAAAAAGATAAAGGAGCATATTAAAAAATATAAGCACCGGCAGGATATTCCAAAGTATGATCCTAATATTCCGCCTCTGCTCGATATACAGGAAATAGAAAAAACATTACCGCACAGGTACCCGTTCCTGATGGTGGATAAGATAATTGAGCTTAGTGATACTCATGTTGTTGCCATAAAAAATGTAACCTATAATGAGCCATTTTTTCAAGGTCACTTTCCGGGTAATTCCGTGATGCCAGGCGTGCTGCTTGCGGAAGCGCTTGCACAAGCCGGAGGTTTTATTGCAATACCCAGGAACTCACCGGATAAATATGATACCTATTTTTTAAAAATAGATAATTGTAAATTCAAACAAAAGGTAGTTCCCGGAGATACGCTTATTTTAAAAATGGAATTATTGCACCCTATCCGGAGGGGTATATGTGAAATGAAAGGAACTGTATATGTAGGAGATAAAGTAGTGACTGAAGCTATTCTGATCGCACAAATAGTAAAACGAACTAAGGAATAAAAATGATAAGTTCCCTCGCACATATTCATAAAGATGCACAAATAGGAATCAATGTAAAGATTGATCCATTTGCTGTTATTGAAGAAGGTGTAGTAATAGGCGAGGGTTCACATATTATGTCTCACTCAGTAGTAATGAGGAACTCAATTCTTGGAAAGTTCTGCCGGATTTTTCCGGGTGCTGTCATCGGAGCAATCCCCCAGGATTTAAAGTTTGATGGTGAAGAAACATTTGTTGAAATTGGAGATAGCACTACCATTCGTGAATTCGTAACTGTAAACCGGGGCACTAAGGATAAATGGAAAACGAAGGTTGGAAATAATTGTCTTCTAATGGCGTATTGCCATATCGCTCATGATTGTGTTGTAGGTAATAATGCTGTGATTGCAAATACTGTGCAGCTTGCAGGACATGTAGAGGTAGGTGAATATGCAATTCTGGGAGGCATGGCTGCTGCTATTCAATTTGCAAAAATAGGTGCACACAGTTATATTGCGGGTGGCACTGAAATAATTAAAGACATTCCACCATTTATAAAGGCAGGCAGGCGCCCCATAAGCTATGTTGGGGTTAACTCAGTGGGATTGCAAAGGAGAGGATTTAGCTCGGAGAAAATTAACGGGATTCTTGAAATTTATCGAAACATTTATACACGTGGCTTAAATATTACCCAGGCAACTGCTTTCATTGAAAATGAGCTTCCCGAGACTGAAGAAAGAAATGAAATCATCAAATTTATCAGAGATAGTAAGCGGGGTATTTTAAAAGCTGCTGCCAAAGGTATTTCAGATGAAGATTGAACTCACTAACGTGGGTAAACGCTACAACAGGGAATGGATCTTCCGTAATTGTAATCTTACGCTTGATGCCAGTAAACGATATGCCATCACCGGACCTAATGGATCCGGCAAATCAACTTTACTCCAGGTAATTGCAGGTTCAACATTGTATAATGAAGGGAGTATTACTTATTCTATTCCTGGTAAAGAAATAGCGGCTGATCACGTTTACAAGAATCTTTCTTTTTCCGCACCATATCTTGATCTTATTGAAGAAATGACTCTCAGTGAATTTTTTAATTTCCACAATAAAATGAAGGGTTGGATTTCAATAGTCGACACAAAACAGATAATATTATTGCTAAGGCTGGAAAAATCTGCACACAAACAAATTCGCGATTTCAGTAGCGGTATGAAGCAAAGAGTAAAACTTGGCCAGGCGATATTTACTAATGTACAAGTAGTGTTACTTGATGAACCAGCTACTAATCTTGATGAAGAGGGAGTTCGACTGTATAATTCTTTAATTGAAAAATACTGTAAAGAAAGATTGCTAATAATAAGCAGCAATGATAAAAAAGAGTATGCTTTTTGCGATGAGGTTATTAGTATGATGGATTATAAATGATCAGCTATTCCAGCGAGATTATCTCCACTACCTCCTGCTTGCAATCAATAAATTCAGATCGGTAAACTTTAAGTCGAAGCGTTCACTTAAAAAGAAATTCGTAAGTGCCCCTTTAAACAAATAAATACCGCTGCGAATATTTAATTTATACCATACAAGATTTTCAAAACCTCCATCATCCGCCATTTCAAGCATAAGTGGCATCAGTACATTACTGATAGCCTGTGATGCCGTACGTGCAAAACCACTTGGAATATTTGGAACGCAATAGTGAATTACATCATACTTTCTGAAAACCGGATCCTTATGCGAAGTAATCGAAGATGTCTCAAAGCAACCTCCATGGTCAATACACACGTCAACTATTACAGTGCCGGGACGCATCCTGCTAACCATTTCCTCGGTAACTACAAGTGGAGTGCGCCCACCGTACGACGACAAAGCACCAACCGCTACATCACATGTTTTTAATTGTTTGGACAGAATTCCGGGTTCTATAACTGATGTGTATAAACGCACTCCGATGTTATTCTGCAATCTCTTCAACCGGTAAATACTATTATCAAACACCTTAACGCTGGCACCCATTGCTAGAGCAGTACGTGCTGCCTGCTCACCTACAATGCCCGCACCTATTATTATAACCTTCGTTGGTGGAATGCCCGAAATGCCACCAACAAGCACACCTTTCCCATGATTTGCATTGCTCAAATATTGACCTGCAATAAGCATTACTGCGCTTCCGGCGATCTCGCTCATGCTACGGACAATCGGATTATGGCCGCTATCATCTTTCAAGTTTTCAAAGCTTAACGCAGTAATTTTTTTACTCATCATTTTTTCAAGTATTTCCTGCTTCATGGCGGAAATATGTATTGGAGAAATAATGAATTGATTTAGTTTCAAAAGACTCAACTCGTCTTCACCAACGGGTGCACTTTTTACCAGGATATCACAGTCGAATACTTGCTTTTTGCTGCTTACAATTTTTGCTCCCGCTTCGCTATAATCATTATCAGAATAACTGGAACCTTCACCAGCCATTGTTTCCATAGTAACGCGATGTCCGTTTGCGGTAAGCACTTTCACGGCTTCCGGAGTGAGTGCAATCCGGTTTTCCTGGAAATGTGTTTCTTTTGGAATACCTATTAATAATTCTACACCTTTTGGTTTAACATCAAGTGTTTCTTCCATTGTTTCATAAGTGAAGGATGGGGAAACAAACGGTTTGGAAGTCGCCATATTATTTAATTGCAGTGAACAGTTTTATAAAAATAAATTTTTCTTAGTGAAGTTCAACGACCAATTTTCGTTGATTTTGATTGAGTATAAAAATTTCAGATGCTACAATATCACCCGGCAGAATAAATGATATTTTTGAAGGCCATTCTATCATACAAATTTCGCCACTAAAGATACATTCTTCTAATCCGGCATCTATGGCTTCCCCGGAGCTGGCTAGTCTATAGGCATCGATGTGGTAAATTATTTCTTTATGAATAGTGCGATACTCATGTATTAACGAATAAGTAGGGCTGGTCACTGCATCTATTACACCAAGCTCCTTACAAACAGCATCTATGAAAGTTGTTTTTCCTGCACCGAGGTCGCCGGTAAATGTATATATTTTATATCCGGAAGCAGCAATGATAAATTGTTTGGCAGCCAAACTAATTTCATCAATCTGAAAAACGATTTCCATTTTGCCTTGTATTTAAGTAAAAATAAAGTATGTCTAAAAAACTGGTTACTGAAATAATTCATTGGTCGAAAATCCGGTAAAAAATTCCCGTAAAAACAGGAGGGTTACTTGTTCAATTACTCTTTATTTTTATCTAATAATCATGCATTCAACAAACAACTCTATTGGTCACAACATTTATAAGCCGGTAGAAATTCTAAAAAAATATTGGGGATACGATCTATTTAGGCCAAAACAGGAAGAAATAATTCTTTCTGTTTTAGAGGGCCATGATACACTGGCCCTGATGCCGACGGGTGGTGGAAAATCAATATGTTTTCAGGTTCCTGCAATGGCGAAAGAAGGTCTTTGTCTCGTGATAAGTCCACTTATAGCCTTAATGAAGGACCAGGTTGCCAACTTAAAGCGCAAGGGTATTCCGGCGCTTTCAATTTATTCTGGAATGACCTATAATGAAGTAAAAACTACTTTGAAAAATGCAGCTTACGGTAACTACAAATTATTATATGTTTCTCCCGAACGATTAGAGACGGATTTATTTCTCGACTTTCTTCCATTAATGAAAATTAGTCTGATAGCCGTTGATGAAGCACATTGTATATCCCAATGGGGCTACGATTTCAGGCCACCATATCTGCGCATTGCTACTATTCGTGAGCAACTAAAAAACATTCCGGTTTTAGCGCTTACAGCTTCTGCAACATTGGAGGTTCAAGAAGATATTTGTGAAAAGCTGTTGTTTGATAAGAGTCAGCGGAAATTTTATACATCGTTTGAAAGGGCAAATCTATCCTACAGTGTGTTCGACCTTGCCTCAAAGCAAAATAAAATGATTGAAATTTTAAGGAAAGTTCCGGGCAGTGGAATTGTCTATTGTAAAAGCAGGAAAAGAACAAAAGAAATTGCTGAACTTTTAAATCTCAATGGCATTGCCGCCGATCATTACCACGCAGGGCTAACAAACAATGATAGGAATCGCAAACAGGAAGATTGGTTAAATAATAAGACCCGAATTATCGCCTGCACGAATGCTTTTGGGATGGGTATTGACAAGCCTGATGTAAGAACGGTAATACACTATGATGTGCCTGATGCGCTTGAAAACTATTACCAGGAGGCAGGGCGGGCAGGAAGGGATGAAAAAAAAGCCTATGCGGTCCTTTTTTATAACACACCTGAAATTAGCGATCTTAAAAAGCAGCCCGATATAAGATTCCCTTCAAAAAAAATTATAAAAGAGGTTTATCAGGCGATTGTAAATTATCTACAACTGCCGTCAGGTAGTGGAGAAGGGGCGTCTTTTGATTTTGATATCAATGACTTTGTGAAAAAATTCAAACTTGATGTTCATACGGTTATTAATGTTTTAAAAATACTTGAGCAAGAAGAATTAATAAATTACAGCGATCAATTTTTTGCATCGTCAACAGTTGTTTTTTGCGAGATAAAATCTGAAATTGAAAAATTTGAGAAAAGCCATCAATACCTTGAGCCGGTTATCAAGGGGTTGCTAAGATCCTATGATGGAGTTTTTGATTACCCCACAGCTATAAAAGAAACAGAACTTGCCAAATTTTTATCTCTTCAAAAAAATCAACTGGTATCATACTTGGAAGAAATTAACAGATTTGGGATCATTAATTATATTCCTCAAAAAGAAAAACCGCAAATAACATTTCGTGAAAGTCGGGTCATCTCCGATAATCTTATTATCAACGAAAAGAATATTATCAAACGGAAAAAAGCGTTTGAAAAGCGTCTAAGTGCAATGGTTGATTACATTACCCAAACTTACACTTGCAGGAGCAGGATAATAGCTCAATACTTTAATGATAAAACTGTAAGGGAGTGTGGTATTTGTGACAACTGTCTTAAAAATAAAAAAATTATTGTGACTTCCGAAGATTTTAAAACTATTAGTGAAGGCATACAAAATATAATATTCAAAACAGAAGTAAATATTGAGCAACTTATTAAAAGCCTACCAAACGTTAGTCCTAATAAAATTAAGAAAATATTGAATTTTCTTCTGGAAGAAAATGTCGTTAGGACTAACAAAGAAGGACTACTTATAAAATAAAAAAGGGACCAAGATAAAAATCTAGTCCCGCTTTAAAATCCAATATCCTATGAAAAACCATGGCGAAAATATAAAAAAAATGTCAAGCGGGCAAAAAATAGAGAAAGCAAAATTTTAAGGCAGGTAAAAAAGGGGTTAAATACAAAACAAAAAAAAGGGACCCAGATAGAAATCTAGTCCCGCTTTAAAATCCAATATCCT
>JBDUEG010000104.1:0-9816 GCA_040002575.1 Ginsengibacter sp. | reverse complement strand
ATATCATACTTACTTAATCTCCTGTACAAAGCAGTCCTTGTAAGGCCTAGTTCTTTTGCCGCTCTGCTTATGTTACCATTGTGCTTTTCTATGACCCGTAAAATAGTGTTTTTTTCTACCGTGTTTAAATTGAGATCCGCAGGTTCATTATCTTGTAACACCTTGGATTCAATTGGAGAAAAGATGAGATCGGATGAAGTAAGCTCTTCACCATCGGACATGATTACTGCACGTTCCATAGTGTACTGTAACTCACGTACGTTTCCGGGGAAAAGATATTGCTTAAGTTTTTCCAGCGCCTTAGCATCAAAAACAGGTTCCGGTTTTAGATACTTACCTGCATATAACTTTGCAAAGTGCTTAGCAAGCATAGTGATGTCCTCCTCTCTTTTTCTCAATGGTGGCACAACTATCTCAACGGTATTTATCCTGTAAATAAGATCTTTTCTAAACCGGTTTTCATTTGCAAGCTCCCCGATGTGCAGATTGGTAGCGCATATCAGTCGTATATTAATATCAATTGATTGATTACTTCCAAGCCGGGTTACCTGCCTGTTTTGAAGAACACTCAGGAGTTTTGCCTGTTGTTGTAAAGAAATGTTCCCGATTTCATCAAGAAATAAAGTACCGCCATTAGCAGCTTCAAATCTTCCCGCTCTGTCTTCATTTGCACCCGTAAAGGCGCCTTTCTTATGGCCAAACAATTCACTTTCAAAAAGTGTTTCAGTTAGTGCGCCGACATCAACTTTTACAAATGGTTTTTCTGAACGCAGCGAATGCTGGTGAATAGCTTTCGCAATGAGTTCCTTGCCGGTTCCATTTTCACCGAGTATGAGAATGTTCGCATCTGTAGGTGCTATCTTTTCTATTTTTAAAAAGATGTCATTCATTACTTCTGACTGGCCAAGCAATTCTTTGCCAATTACCGAATCACCGGCAGGAACTACTGTGCCGGCTACTTTCCCCTTTTTCTTTAATGTTTCTTTTATGGTGTCTATTAGTTTTTCATTATGCCATGGCTTTATTACAAAATCTGAGGCGCCTTCTTTTAAAGACCTTACTGCAAGATCTATATCGCCATAAGCCGTAATCATAATTACAGAAGCATCTGATCCAAATTCCTTGATTTTATTTAGCCAGAAAATGCCTTCATTGCCAGTGTTTATAGAACTTGTAAAGTTCATGTCCAGCAAGATGACATCGAAGGATTGCTTCGATAAAAGCCAGCGGATATTTTCCGGATTTTTTTCGGTCACCACTTCCTTCACCTCCGTCTTTAGCAATAGCCTTACGGCCGTTAAGACATCCGTATCATCATCAATAATTAATATACACGCATTCCTGAGCAGCATTTTTTAAGTCTTTATTTTTTCAATAACTTTTATTTGGCGGCTTAAATAATAAAAAAAGGCATGGTTGGATAGTTACCAATTGAAACTTCCGCTGCATGAAAAATTCTTACAAATTTATTGTGCCGGCCTTATTGTGAAATTTATAGCTGCAATTATACCATAAATATAAAAGCATGGCAATTAATTTTTTATGCAGGCAACACTTATCAATACTGTATCGAAACCGAACAACACCTGCATGATTGTGAAGATAAAAGATGCGATAAATCAAAAAATCTTGCGCAAACCGTTCATAAAATACTATTCGTTCACATCCTTTTTACCGGTATTTTTATTTTTAAAAAGATTTATGCTCCACAAAAAGGTACACATCGCTTTCATTATGTCTTTAGCTATGCTTTTTACGAAAGCTCAGACCGTAAGAAATACTTCGTACACAACACCATCCGGTGAGAAAGTATTAAGGCTTGAAATAGTAGTACCCGTTGGCAAAAAGACTGCGTGGGAGTATTTTACAAAAGATGAGCTCCTGCAGAAGTGGATTGCGCCTTTAGTACACATCGAATTAAAAACAGGTGGCTACATTCTTACTAACTATGATGAAACCAAATCTCTTGAGGATAGTTCTGCCATCAGGCTTGCTATCATTAATTACTTACCTGACGAATTACTTACGTTAAAAGTAAAATTGAATAATAACTTTCCAAAATCAGTACAAGATGAAGATGCTAATCTGCAGGAACTTATACAGTTTCAAGACGCAGGCGGTGGAAAGACCAGACTTATTTCTTCAATGATTGGATGGGGTAAGGGGGAGGATTGGGACAAAGCTTATGGCTTTTTTGTAAGAGGAAATGTGTGGACTTACGAGCAATTGTATAAAGCATTTTGAATTTTACATCCCGGGCCGACCTATTCTGCTTTACGGTGCAAACGTTATCGCATGTAAGCACCTGTATCAAAACCGTACACTAATTGTATCACTAAGGAACAACTCTGTACAATCTTCTCTCTGTAACTTATTGACAATCACAAACGTTAAAAGGTGGCATCTTGTTAATAGTATATTGCTGCAGTCGTTTATTTTTCTCATAGTGTAAAAGGCTCCCGGATCACTCCGGGAACCTTTTTTAAAAAAACTAAAATTTAAATCAAAAATTGTGGACAGAGTAATTGCAAAGAAAAGATGGTCAAAAAAAAGAATATTAACTATCGCTGGAATTCTTGGAGTAGTATTATTAATTGGGGCAAGTTATTATTTCACCTCCGGCAAGAGCAAGTTGAATGTGGATACTGAAAGAATTACAATTAGTGAAATAACCAAAGGCCCTTTCAAAGAATTTATCCCGGTGAATGGAATTGTTCTTCCACTTACTACAATATATCTTGATGCTGTAGAAGGAGGAAGGGTTGAAGAAAAATATGTGGATGATGGGGCTATGATGATGAAGGGCCAACCCATATTAAGATTGTCGAACACTGATCTTCAATTGGGACTTGTTACACAGCAAACCAATGTATATAACCTGCTTACACAAATGCAGATTTCTAAAAATGCCGCACAGCAAAATACAGTCAGTAAGCTCAACCAAATGACAGACGTTGAAAGCCTGCTAAAAGAAGCAGAGCGTGTTTATAAATTAGATAAGCATTTGTATGAGGAAAAAGCAATCGGCTCGCAGGAATACCAGAAAGCATTAAATGATTACAACTACCTGTTGCAAAAGAAAAAACTTACCGATCAAATTCTTCAACAGGATTCAACTTCCAATCAGCAGCAGGTAACACAGGCCAGGCAATCCTTTGAAGGATCGCAAACCGCGTTAAATGTTATGCGTCAAAAAGTGGGTGATCTTATAGTACGTGCTCCAATTGATGGACAGCTAACGTCACTGGATGCTGAGATAGGCCAATCAAAAAACAAAGGCGAGCGCCTCGGGCAAATAGATGTATTGAGTGGTTTTAAAGTGAGAGTAGATATTGATGAACATTATATTTCACGCATTTTTATTGGTCTGCACGGAGATTTTGATTTTAATAATAAAACTTATAAACTGATTATCAAAAAAATATACACACAGGTTACTAACGGCCGCTTCCAGGTTGATATGGAATTTGAGGGCACTGTACCGCAAGGCATTCGTCGCGGACAAACCTTACAGATCGGCCTTGCATTAAGCGATGAGACACAGGCTGTGTTATTACCTAAAGGAGGTTTCTACCAACAAACAGGCGGTAATTGGATATTCAAAGTAGCAGAGAACGGAAAAACGGCTTATAAAGTTGACATCCAATTGCTTCGTCAAAGCCCGGATTATTATGAAGTTGGATCAGGTTTAAAACCAGGTGATAAAGTGGTTACATCAAGCTATGAAAATTATGGAAATATGCAGGAATTGGTATTGAAGAAGTAGCAGTGAAACACAGAGGTAAATTTTAAAGAATAATCTCTATAAATGAAAACATTAAATCTTTACGTATACCTTAAAATCAAAATTAACTGATATGAACAAGTCCTTTTTATTTCGCATTCTTGCAATTACTGTTTTTTGCTTTGCTTCACTGGCTATTAAAAGTGAAACATCAACAACTTGCAATATAAAATGCAGCTCAGGTGGAAATAGCAGCTTGATATTGCAATCATCAATTCTTAGCGAGCAGCAGTCTGTTCCTGCTTATCCTTATGAAAGTTTTTACATAAAAATTTAATAACAAAAACAGATCAAATCTAAAAACAAAAAAATGATCAAAATTTCTGAACTCGAAAAAATTTACCGCACTGAAGAAGTAGAAACTGTTGCGTTGAACAAACTTTCCTTTGAAGTGAAACAAGGAGAATTTGTAGCGGTAATGGGCCCATCAGGCTGTGGTAAGTCTACATTGCTTAATATAGTAGGCCTGCTTGACGATCCGGATGATGGCAGCTTCCTATTCAATGGAATCGAAGTTGCGGATTTTAACGAACGTAAAAGGGCCGATCTGCGTAAGCGCAACATTGGTTTTGTCTTCCAAAGTTTTAATCTCATTGATGAACTTACCGTTTTTGAAAACGTTGAACTGCCGCTAATTTATTTAGGTGTGAAAAGTGACGAAAGAAAAAAACGTGTAGAGAATGTGCTGGATAAGATGCAAATTATGCACCGGCGCAACCACTACCCTCAGCAATTAAGTGGTGGTCAACAGCAACGCGTAGCCGTAGCGAGGGCAGTGGTAAACAATCCAAAATTAATTCTTGCGGATGAGCCTACAGGAAACCTTGATTCATCTAACGGTAATGAAGTAATGCAATTACTCACAGACCTCAACGAGCAGGGCACCACTATAATAATGGTAACGCACTCCGAGCATGACGCACGGTATAGCCATCGTATTATAAGAATGCTGGATGGCCAGGCGGTTACTGAGAATATATTGGTGTGAGATAGAAATTGAATTTTTAGAATTCTAAGTAAATGTTGAATGATAAATGATGAAGGTTTCATTTAGAATTCAACATTTACAATTTAAAATAATACTATCATGTTCAGAAATTATATAAAAACAGCGTGGCGGAGTTTATGGAAAAATAAATTTTATACACTGATTAATGTGAGCGGTCTGGCAGTAGGCCTTGCCACAGGCATCATGTTGCTGCTATGGGTGCAGAATGAATTAAGTTTTGATAAGTTCAATAAAGATTACAAAAATATTTATCAGTTCAGTACCCATTTTAATTCAAATGGTGAAGAACGGGTATGGAAGGGGGTTCCGGGCCCTTTGTCCATCATGGCAAAATCAATTCCAAATGTTCAGTCTTTTGTAAGAATTGCTAGTGATTATGACCAGGTCCTATCAGACAAGAGCAAAGAGAAAATATTTGACGGCAATACTATTGCGGCTGTGGATAGTGGCTTCTTTTCCCTGTTTGATTTTCATTTTATAAAAGGTAACAGAGTGTTACCCTTTCCAAATAATAATTCGGTTGTTCTAACGAAGTCCACAGCCGAAAAGCTTTTTGGAGATGAAGATGCCATAGGCAAAACGATTGGTTATTCGCATAATTATTTTACGGTAACAGGAGTTCTTGAAGATTTTCCGGAGAATTCTTCTATTCGCTACGATGCAGTTTTCCCCATGAGCTTTTATGCGCAGCAGTTTACTGAGAGCGGCGGCAATGGAGATTGGAAAACAATCGATACAGACGTTGGTGATTTTAATTTTACCACTTTTGTAAGACTTGGCAACAGCGTTGATCCCATCAAAACCGGGCAACAATTTTCAGCAGCATATAAGGCTGCACGTAATGGTGACAGTGATGCTTCGTTTCAACTGCAAAATCTTGCCGACATTCATCTTGTAAGCTCTGATGGAAATGACGCACCACTAAGAATGGTGCAGATTTTTGTATTGATTGTAATAACACTTTTAGTAATTGCCAGCATAAATTATATAAACCTGTCAACTGCCCGTTCTTTGATTCGTGCAAAAGAAGTAAGCATTCGTAAGATCATAGGTGCAAAAAAGCAACAACTCTTTTTTCAGTTTATTATTGAAACCGTTTTACTTTTTTGCTTTGCAATCGTATTAGCTATCGCTTTAGTGATTGTCCTCATGCCATTGTATAACACTATTTCCGGCAAGACTCTGGCATTCAGCCTGTATGATATTACTTTCTGGGAAACAACAGGCGTTGCAGTAGCCGGCACATTAATAGCATCCAGTATTTATCCGGCATTGCTCTTATCATCATTCCGTCCCCTTGAGGCCTTAAAAGGAAAATTCACTTCTGAAAAAGGCATTATTAATTTTAGGAAAGGCCTTGTTGTTTTTCAATTTTCTATTTCTGTCATATTGCTGGTGTGTACAATCATTATGAACAACCAGATGGAGTTTATAAAAAACAAAGACCTTGGCTATGATAAAAGTTATGTTTTTTCTGTGCCTTTAACCCAGGAAGTAGTTGATCATTTGGATGCTGTAAAAAATGAGCTGAAGAAACAAGCGGGCATCCTGAATGTATCGGCATCGGACGTCTATAATCTCTCCAACTTGTACAGTGAAACTGGTGATCTCGACTGGGAAGGAAGGCCGGCAAACAGCAATATGGTGATTACCCAGGTTTCCTCCGATAAGGATTTTATTCCTACGATGAAAATGAAAATGATTGAAGGAAAAAATTTTACCGGAACTCCGGCTGACAGCGCTTATTATATTTTAAACGAAACTGCGGTTAAGAAAATGGGAATGCAACCACCCTATGTTGGTAAACAAGTTTCTTTTCATGACAGGAAGGGGACCATATTGGGTGTTGTTCATGATTTTAATTTCCAATCATTAAAAGAAAAAATTGCGCCATTAATTTTCTATACATTTTGGAACAACAGAAACATATTATACGTACGCACTACAGCAAACCACGCACAGGATGCGATAGCTTCCGTTGAAAAACAATATAAAAAATATGCCGGTGCTGTTCCTTTCAAATATGATTTTTTAGATAGAAGTTTTAATGATGAATACCAGGCAGAGCAGCGGTCAGGCATGCTTTTCAAAGTATTCGCCGGCATTGCAATTTTCATTTCTTGTCTTGGGTTATTTGGGCTATCTACCTATACGGCACAGGTAAAGACAAAAGAAATTGGTATCAGGAAAGTGCTGGGCGCGAGTGTAGCAGGCATAGTTAAATTGATAAGTAAGGATTTTGTAGTGCTTGTTGCAATTTCCATTCTCATAGCTTCGCCTGTTGCCTGGTGGGCAATGAATAGATGGCTGGATGGATTTGCTTATAAAGTAAATATTTCATGGTGGGTTTTTGCACTTGCAGGATTATCTGCATTGTTCATCGCTTTGTTAACTATTGTTTTCCAGTCAATAAAAGCCGCGATCGCAAATCCTGTAAACTCCATCAGGGCAGAATAAAATTTTATGCTAAGTAATAGCAGGCAGTGACAATGGCTTTGTAAATGAAATAATTTAAATTTCAACAACTCAAATAATATCATCGTGTTTAGAAATTATCTTAGGACGACATTTAGAAATCTTTGGAGAATTAAAGGCTACAGTTTCCTGAATATTGGGGGCACGCTAGGCTTTCAAAGGACTTCCTGCAACTGGTCGCTATATAGTGTCTTGTTGCATTTCCAGTGGCGTGGTGGATGATGAAGAACTGGCTAGATACTTACCAATACCATGTAAAGATAAACGGGAATGTGTTTATTGTTGCTGGTTTACTGGCCCTGATAATCGCATTGATCACTGTGAGCTCCCAGGCAATAAAGGCCGCAATCGCAAATCCCGTAAAAAGTTTAAGGTCTGAGTAGGGACTATAGTGGTTTCCCGATTAGTAATCTACAATGCTCACAAACTTTTTTTGTGCCAAAGCATTACAAAAGAATTTAAACAAAAGAAGTTTAACCTGGCCTTGGTTCGCAAAACTTCTTTTGTTTTTGTTTACCTGAAATATTCATATGATAACAAATCAAAGACGCCATATGTTCTATAGAGAGAGCATGTAATCAGTTGTGCAATACATCTTATGTTGTTACGTTATAACGGCTGGGGAATTAATTTATACTGCTGCCGTTTAATACACCCTTTTTCTCCGCTAAACTTTATAAGATGAAACGATTGATTATTCTATGTATTGGAGTAGTGGTATCATGCCCTGCAATTTCGCAAGGCTCTTTCCAATCTACTTTGCAAACAGGCATTTCATTACCAACAAATGTCAATGCAGTTAACAGCACCCATGCAGGTGAGGGGATTCACTTTGGCAACCATTTGGATTATTCTGCGGGTAGCGGGCATATAAAATTTGGGCTTGGTGTTTATATCGGGTACTTAAACACCGTGAGTACAAACGTTGAATATAAAAAGATTGGCCAGTCCATTGCTGATAAATACCGGTTGCCCCAATCGCAGATAAATTTCAATGCGTCCGACTTTAAGAGCACACATCTTTTGTTAGGCCCTGTTGCCTCATTTCAATCAAGTAGATGGAATATTAACCTATGGGCAAAAGGTGGCTATGGATTAAATGAGCCTGGAAAATATTCTGTAGTTTATAAAGAAGGCAATTTGCTAAACAATTTATATGTTAACGAGGCTGGAGAAAATAAAAATGGGGTTGCCTATAATTTTGGAAGTGGTATACAATATTTTATATCTGGTACTGTAGGCCTGCAGCTGGGTGCCAATTATTTTGGAACACAAACCGGCCAGGTAAACTATAATTATGATCGTCAGAAAGGCACATCGCCACTGTATTACACTGCGAAAAATAATTTTATCCAGGCTTCATTGGGAATCAATTTAAAATTCGGAAACGAAAGTAACACAAAGCAATCTGTGGCTATTGTAAGATCAAGAAGCAATATTCAAAACAATCGTTCCGTGGCTTTAAATAATAACAATGATGAACACATTGTTTCAAAAATAACAAAATCAAGAAGCAATATTCAAAACAATCGTTTGATTGACGGAGGTGATAGTTATGATATGCAGGAAAACACCAATAAGGATATATTGGTTTTTTTACCTGAAAAAATGGAGATAAGAAACGAACGGCAAACTCCCAAAAGTGATTTCGGCGAGCGGTCTGTAAACCAATTGCAATCGGTTAATAATTATCTTACCGGCTTTATTTATGAGACCAGCAATGGTACTGCAATTAGTCAATGTGGGATTGACAATATTGATGGTGAACCAATTCCCGGTATTGATGTAAAATTTAAACGTATTGGTTCTGCAGGTAATGATATGGTATCACTCTCAACCAAGGCCAACAAAGACGGAAGTTTTTCATTTAATAATATTGAGGCAGGTAATTATACTGCGGAAATCGGCAATGATAAAATTAATATCGTCGTGAAAGCTGCTGATGAAAACAATTATAAAGTATTGGAAATAAATAACAACTCCTGCGGTGATATAAAAGAAAATTATGTGCTTAGCATTAATGATAAATTGTATGTAGAAGTATTAGCTGCAAGGGAGGTATTCAATGGAATGGCAAGCGGCAAAAAGCATGTTGGCAATGGTAAGTATGCGGACATGCCATTAGCTATGGGATCGGGGGAGAAAATTATTGTGAGTACGCAACAACATGCCATCAATACAAAAGGAACCGGAGCAACTAATGGTAGAATGATGAGTAACGATCCTGCATCCGAACCAGCAGCCGGCAAGCGTATGCATAAACCTTTTAAGGTGGCAGAAACGATGTTTGATATTAATACAGGAAATATTATTACCTATGATGGTAAGTTATATGCTGAAGTAATTAGCTCACGAGAAGCCGGGAGTGGTTTGGCTACGGGCAAAACTTTGATTACCGGTGATATAGATGGAGATGGGTATACAGATAATTACGAAATCAACTCTCCACGCGATATTGCAACAGGTCAGGCTTCAGGCAAGCGTATGCATAAACCTTTCATTATTACAAAGGAATTAGATGCCAATGAATATGAAATTACGTCTCCAC
>JBDUEG010000103.1:0-10153 GCA_040002575.1 Ginsengibacter sp. | reverse complement strand
ATTATTTTCTTTTGGGTTGCCAGGATGATCATGGCTGGTATGGAATACATGCATGAAAAGCCCTTCAGTGATGTTTACTTTACCGGGATGGTGCGTGATAAGCTTGGAAGAAAAATGAGCAAGCAACTCGGCAACAGTCCGGATCTTCTGAATCTAATTGAACAATATGGCGCTGATGCTGTTCGCTTCGGAATCATGATCTCTTCACCGGCAGGCAACGATCTTTTATTTGATGAAGGCAGCCTGGAGCAAGGCAAACACTTCAACAACAAATTATGGAATGCTTTGAAGCTGGTAAAAATGTGGGCTGAGCGAAGGGCGGAAAGTAAAGGAGAATTGATAAAAGAAAGCGAAAGCATTAATGTCATTTTAGAAGTGCAGAACGAAGGCTTTGCGATCAACTGGTTCCAGGCAAGGTTACAGGAAGCACGAATTGAAGTTGATAAATTAATGAAAGAGTTCAGGTTGAATGAAGCTTTAAAAACAATCTATTCATTAGTATGGGACGATTACTGCAGCTGGTTTCTTGAATGGATAAAGCCGGACTTTGGAGGAACCATCGATGATGCATCATATGACTCAGCTGTTCGTTTCTTCGAAGATATTTTGCAACTCCTTCATCCTTATATGCCTTTCATTACTGAAGAAATCTATCATCTTTTGAAAGAAAGAAATGACGACCTCACAGTTAAACAATTTGAAAAGACAGTATTGCCAGATGAAGCAATCTTGCATCTTGGCAATAGCCTTAAAGATACCATTACTTCCATCCGGGACTTGAGGAATAAAAATAATATTAAACCAAAAGATGCTGTAAGACTTTACATTGAAACACAGCAGGCATCTGCTTATAATCCATTACAACAAATATTGGGAAAACAGGTAAATGCTGAGTCTATAAAATTTAATACAACTCCGGAAAATGCTGCCATCGCTATTGTTGTAGGAAAAGAAAAAATATTTATAGAAACCAATATTGAAATTAATCCTGGTGCGCAAAAAGAAAAACTGCTTAAAGACCTTGACTATCTTAAAGGTTTCCTAAATGCTGTAGATAAAAAATTAAGTAATGATAAATTTGTGCAGAATGCAAAGCCAGAGATTATTGAATTGGAAAGAAAAAAGAAATCAGATGCAGAAGAAAAGATAATAATGATTGAGCAAAGCCTTTCAACCTAAAGTAATCGCAGTGCGTTTGGATTTTTTTTAAAACCTATTTTATGAAACCATACCTTAAATTTTTTCTTGTTTTTTTAACAGGCGCTTTCGCAAGTTCTTTTTCCTATGCGCAGGAACCACAGAAGAAACCTGCTATTACTAAAATTGCAAAGTTCAAGCCGCCCGTTGTAAAGTCTGCTTTAGGCGTAAATACGAATAACTCCGGTGTCACCGTTGATGAAGCCAACCAATTAATTGCCCTGCCTTTAAAAATCACTGATGCACAGAACAACAGCTACCTAATAGATTCTTATAACTTTCTGTATAAGAGAAAAGGAGTGGTGGAAGATGAAGAAACCGGTCGTAAACAAATAAAATTTACAACTGTTTCTGACGTTTTTAGAAAGACGCCTCTCCCCAAAGTCTGGATCGATAATATTCAAAACGGTTTTCAAAAAGATGAAGAAATTCTCTTCTTTGATATTGTCGTAAAAGACAAAACAGGAAGAAGATTTTTTGCACCTGATCTTAAGATAACCATTCAATAAATGAAATTGATCAAACAGGCGGCGCCAGGGGATTTAGAAGTCATTCATGAGCTTGCACATAAAATATGGCCTGTAGCATACGGTGACATTTTATCACCAGAGCAATTAACGTACATGCTTGAACTTATTTATTCGTTGCCTGCACTTCGTCATCAGCTAATGGATTTAAAGCATAACTTTTTAATTGTTTTTGATGAAGAAGATCCTATGGCATTTGCCTCATTTTCTGAAAAGGCATCAAATAGCAAAACTTATCGCCTGCATAAAATTTATGTATCGTCGCAACAACAGGGAACGGGCATGGGAAAATTATTGTTGTCGCATATAATCGATTCTGTTAAGTCGTCTGGCGGCGCTTTCCTTGAGCTGAACGTTAACCGGCATAACAAAGCGCTGGACTTTTATAAGAAGTTTGGGTTTAAAATTATTGATGAAGAAGATATCGATATCGGCAAAGGTTATTTCATGAATGACTTTATCATGCGCCTTGCCGTTGAATGAGTAGTTCCATTTATTTACCGCCAATACCCGTTAATCAGCGAATACCCGCCACTTATTCATTTCCGCATTATCTCCTACAATAGAGCCTAAGTTTGTATCCTTATTGCTTAATTATTTTTTAGTTTTAAGGAGCTTCGTAATTATATATACTGCTTTTTGAATTATTTATGAGAAAACAGATTTTTCTTATTTCATTAATTTTTTATTTTAGCAACCATGCGTATTCGCAGGGTAGATTTGTTGATAGTCTTATCAACTGGATCAATAAAAATCCTGTAATTGATTCCCAATATATTCAAACCTTACATCGAATAAGTTATCGCCTTAGTGAGAAAGATGTTAACAGTTCTTTTTACTATTATACGAAAGTGTCAAAACTAAGTGATAGTCTCAATTTCACATTTGGTAAGTCTCTTGCGCAAATCAATCTTGGAATATTGAATTCCACTTATGGAAATTTATTAGCAAGTAACGATGCTTTTTTTAAGGCTATTGATTATGCTGAAGCATGCGGTTCATTAAGGTTAAAAGCAATATCTCTAAATAATATCGGCGACAATTTTAAAACATTAAAAAGCTATAACAAATGCCGCCAATATACTTTTCCGGCTATTGAAATAAATAAAAAACTAAAGGCGTGGCGTGGCGTAGCTATCAATTACGAACTATTGCATCAATGCAACTTTGAAGAGAAATTTTATAAGGAAGCAAAAAATGATTTGGAAATAGGAATGCCCTATGCTTTGCTTGCTGATGAAAATTATATTCTCTCACAGTATTACCTCGGTTTTGGAAAATTGAATGCAATGGCAAATAAAGCAGATTCCGTATCGTTCTATTTCGGAAAGGCGATGAGCCAGGCAGCAGTTCAAAATGATTTAAGGAATAAATTCCAGGTTTATCTTGGCGAAGCCACGTACATAAAAAAGTTGTCCCCGGATATGAAATTGGTACTGCTTGATAGCGCATTGCATATAGCAAAACGAACCTCTTACTATGAAGGCATATCAAATGCAGCGCAGCAATTATCAGTGGTCTATGAGGAGAAGAAAGACAAGGACTCATCCTTAATTTTCTATCATATTTATCGCACTGCTTCCGACTCTCTTTTTTCGGAAAATAACAGGTTCAATATCCTGAATAACGAATCGGAATGGTTGATAAGAAGAAAGGAGATTGAGAACAGGCATTTGATAGATATCTCAAACTTGCAAAATCGCCAGATCATTTTTAAAAATGCTTTACTGGTAGCGGCCTTTGTTCTATTGTTTCTGACTATTGTAATTGCATTTTTTATAAATAAATCTATTCAATCTAAAAAGAAAAGAGCAGAGTTTCTTTTCAAACAAAAAATTGCTGAGTCACAAATACAATCGCTCCGTGCACAGATGAATCCTCACTTTATTTTCAACAGCCTTAATAGCATCGAAAATTTTATGATGCAAAATGAAAAAAGAAAAGCAAGTGATTACATGCACAAATTTGCCTTGCTTATAAGGACAATCCTTGAAAGCAGCCGCAATGAATTAACTACGGTACTACTCGATATGGAAGCTTTGAAGCTATATATTGATCTTGAGCAGATGCGGTTTCATAATAAGTTTTGTTACCACGAAAATATTGATCCGGAGCTGCTGAGAGGAGACTATTATGTTCCGTCATTATTGATACAACCATATGTGGAAAATGCGATAGTGCATGGCATGGCGCACAGTGACCGAACTGATTTAAGTTTGACAGTTTCAGCTACTTTAGAAAATGATTATATAAAATATGTAATAAAGGATAATGGTATCGGCAGAAACCAGGCCGCGGATTATAATAAACTTAATAAGCTGCGGCATAAAAGTGTCGGCCTTAAAATAACTGAAGATCGGATTCACCTGTACAACCAGGAACACAATGCCAACGGATATGTAAAGATTTCTGATCTCTTAAATGTAAACAATCAACCTGCCGGCACAGAGGTTGAAGTACGAATAAAAGCAACTTAACATGGAAAAGATAAAGGCGATATTAATAGATGATGAATTGAACAGCCTTCAAAATTTACAAAAAAAATTAGAGGGATTTTGTCCCGACATTTATATTATGGCTTTATCCCAAAAGCCAGAAGAGGGCTTGTTGTTAATCAAACAACATAACCCCGATGTTGTCTTTCTTGATATAGAAATGCCGAGAATGAGCGGGTTCAGGATGCTGGAAGAACTTGGTGAATATGATTTTGAAATCATTTTTACAACTGCATACAATCATTATTCAATCGACGCCATACGCATAAGCGCTTTTGATTACCTGGTAAAACCTATTGGAATAGAAGACCTTCAAAAGGCGGTTGAGCGGCTTAAAAAAACACATGAAATACAGACTAGAGAAAAGATAGACATTTTAAAAAAATCCTTAAGTGATAATAAAAGCCAGGAAGATAAAATTGCCATCTCAACATCAGAAGGAATTGAATTTATACCTATTAAAAATATTCTTCACATAGAATCTAAATCTAATTACAGTAAAATTTATTTGCCCGAGAATAAGACCCTGATGGTCTCAAGGATTTTAAAAGATTTTGAAGAGATGCTTGTCCCTTACAATTTTTATCGCATACATAATTCGCATCTTATCAACCTTACTTATATAAAAAAATATATGCGAAGTAAAGGGGGGCACGTTATGTTGCAGGATGGAACTTTGATAGATATTTCGCGTCGCAAAAAAGAAGAATTTTTGAAAATGATAGGAGGGTGAATGGTAAGTGTGTCAATAAGTCAATAGGTCAATGAGCAATGAGCAATCAACGACACATCTCACACCGAACGTCAATACACCAACTGATGCGTTTGCTTTATAATTCCCATTACGAAAATGCTTTGTATATGACCCATGTTTTCTATCTGGCTTAATTTATTTACATGGAAATCATAGTAAGTGTTCATGTCTTCACAGGCAACCTTAAGCATAAAATCAAATTCACCTGAAATGCTAAAACATTCAATCACTTCATTTAATTCGTTAATGGTTTTAATAAACTTTACGCCGGCATTTTTACTGTGTTGTTTGAGCGAAACGTAGCATATAACTATCAATCCTTTTTTCACTTTTGCATGGTCTACTAATGTTGCATATTGTTTAATAATACCCGAATCTTCCATTCTTTTAATTCGTTCGTGTACGGGGGTTGTACTTAAATGAATTTTTCCTGAAATTTCTTTTATGGTGATACGTGCATTTTCCTGCAGCAGCTTTAATATGGAAAGATCTTTGTCGTCTAATATTACTGCGGGATTGGATGCTTTTTCTCTTTTCGTAGTATTTGTCATATCATTTTAAGTATTTATTCTTTTTAGCAGCCGAATTTAGTTGTTTTGTCCTGAATATTTACAACTCTATAGGAATTTATCCTGTGCTTTAGTAGATTTGCCTTCTCAAAAAAACAAACATTATGTCAACAATTACAAAAAACAGAATCGATTTTAGCCTTAAGAATAAGGTAAAGGATATGAGCCTTGCTGAATGGGGCCGTAAAGAAATTAAACTTGCAGAAGCTGAAATGCCCGGACTTATGTCTTTGAGGCAGGAGTTTGGTAAGGATAAGCCTTTAAAAGGAGCACGCATTGCCGGATGCCTCCATATGACGATTCAAACCGCAGTGCTTATTGAAACTTTAATTGACTTAGGTGCCGAAGTGAAGTGGAGCTCATGTAATATATTTTCCACTCAAGACCAGGCTGCTGCTGCTATCGCCGCTGAAGGAATTGGTGTTTTTGCATGGAAGGGTCAAACCCAGGAGGAAAGTGACTGGTGTATTGAACAAACATTATTTTTTGGCAGCCAGGATCGTCCGTTAAATATGATATTGGATGATGGGGGTGACTTAACAAACATGGTTTTTGATCAATATCCTGAATTGATACAACATGTAAAAGGATTATCAGAAGAAACAACTACAGGTGTTCATCGCCTTTACGAAAGAATGGAACAGGGCACTTTACCGGTTCCTGCCATTAATATTAATGACTCGGTTACTAAATCTAAGTTTGATAATAAATATGGTTGTAAAGAAAGTCTTGTAGATGCTATAAGAAGAGCAACTGATATTATGATGGCGGGTAAGGTTGCTGTCGTTGGCGGATACGGAGATGTTGGAAAGGGCTCCGCGGCAAGTTTACGGGGTGCAGGTGCTAGAGTAATCGTTACTGAGATTGATCCTATTTGTGCTTTGCAGGCTGCTATGGATGGCTATGAAGTTAAAAAAATGATTAACGCAGTTAAGGAAGCTGACATTATTGTAACTGCTTCGGGCTGCCGTGATCTTATAAAGAAAGAGCATTTTCTTGCAATGAAAGATAAAGCGATCGTTTGTAACATTGGTCACTTCGACATTGAGATTGACATAGCATGGCTCAATCAAAACTATGGTAATACAAAAAATACCATCAAGCCACAAGTAGATTTGTATACGCTGGAAGGAAAAGATATTATCGTATTAGCCGAAGGTCGCCTGGTAAATTTAGGATGCGCTACGGGCCATCCAAGTTTTGTGATGAGTAATTCATTTACTAACCAGGTGCTTGCACAACTTGAATTATGGATCAATACGGATAAGTATGAAAACAAGGTCTATGTACTTCCAAAGCATCTTGATGAAAAGGTTGCCCGCTTACATCTAAGCAAAATTGGTGTTGAACTGGAAGAGCTTTCAAGCGAACAAAGCAAATATTTGGGCATTTCAAAAGAAGGGCCGTATAAACCTGAGATGTATAGGTATTAATTAGCAGGTATATGATATCTGGCTAAAATAGAATATCTTTCAGTGAAGTCTATGTTGAATGTGAAGTACTTGTTAAGCTTACACATTTATAAATAATAAATTATTTATTTAAACAAAAAGACACTTAATATTGTTAGATATCAAATTTTGTATTGAAAAGTAAGCTTCAGAAATTTTAGTTTCAATATAAAAATTTAAAAAAACCTTAAAAAAAATAAAATGAGAACAGGCAGACCAAGAGAAAGAGCTATAACATTAAGAGACGGATTTTATATAGAAATTTATAATTCCCCTGATGGTAAAGGCTTAAAGCTAAGAAGTGAAAGTGAAGAGGCAATGGAAATCGCGGCGAAACAATATGCCAGGTTTAAAAAAGTAGTAATCCTTGGAGAGTATAAAAATGGAGCAAAGCTTACTGAGGAAAATGCCTGATTGATTCAGTGAATCTTTTTTGATTTATATAGGTTACTATTTTTAGTTAAATAGAATATATTTTTGTAAACCCACTTATCCGAGTGGGTTTATTTTTGCAGTTATTATCAGGCAATTTTATGAATAAGAACAAGTCTAAAATTGATATTATAAATGTTGTTTTAGAGGATTGCATTATTGCCTTTCCTGTGTCGTCGTTTATTATTAGTATTTACAAACACTATATGCAGTGGGGGAGCCTTAGCAAAAAACAATTGCAGGGCTTACACAGCAAAGCGTCGCAAATAAAAGATATAGCGCCGGGCAAATTAGGCACATTAGAAGCTATAATAAAAAAAATGCCGACGCGGTATAAATCAGAGTTACCCGCAAACACTCCTGCTTTTGAAAAAGATAAGGCCGCAGGAAATATTATTGAAGAAATTCTTATAAAATATCCTGGTCATAAAAGAGTGCTGTATCTCAAAGCAAAATATGATAACAACGAGGTTTTATCCACCACAGAAAATTCAGAATTAAAAAAGTTTGATCAGTTGCTTTTGAAAAAGTAAGAATTTTATTCAAATCTTATAAGGGAAATTAAAAACGCTGCTTCGAATTCAAATTTAATATTTGATTAAGCTAATCTGTTGTTAAACCAAAACCCTTTTAAGTTTTAGAAATCATTGTCCTTTTTATTTGTATTCTAAAACTTAAAATTATGAAACCAAAATTTTTACTATCGTCTATTATCTTTTTATCTATAGCAATTACATCCAAAGCGCAAATCTCTTCAGGTAAAATCTTCCTTGGAGGATCAGTTAGCTATAACAGTTCTACTAACCCTGACACGCACGCCTTTTATTCCAATATCCAGCTTGGAAAAGTCGTAAAAAATAATAGCGTATTGGGCGTGTTGTTCAATTATTCATCTAACAATTACAATTACTCTCTTTCTTTCAAGAACAAAACAAGAACAACAGGAGGAGGTGTATTTTATAGAAAATATAAACCCCTTGGTAAAAACTTTTATGCATTTGGCGAAATAAATGCCGCTTATTCTCACACTAATAATGATATGGCTTATTTCAATCCTACCAGCCAATATTTAGTTTCAAAGGCTGACCAGGGATCCCTGTATTTAATCCCTGGTATATCTTATAGCGTTTGTAAAAACATGCAGATAGAATTATCTATGCCAAACATTGCGTATATATCTTATCAACACATGAGCACTATCGATAAATATTTGCCTCCATCAGTGTCTCCGCAGAAGAGAAATACATTCAATGCAAATGCCAGTTTAAATAACAATTTGCTTTCAAATTTCGGAATAGGTTTTAAATTTTTCTTAGGCAGCTAAAATATTTTTTGAAAAATAATTATTCAAATTTCCCCATTTGATAATCTATAAATCTACAGCTTGATGTCGTGATCGTTCCTTTGGTTAAATGATACCATGGACTGATCTGTGGCTCTTCAAGATTACTTAGAACATATATTGATTGCGCAGGCGAATAACCTTCTACAAGTTTAAAAACTTTATTGCCTGCGCTGTCAGGCGCTTCGTCGACAATAATGAAGCAATGCCCGGGGCTGCCAGGATGAATGACCACAGTACCAATAGCAAATTCATTTGTCTTCTTTAATTCTTTTGCAAGAGAAATGGTACTGGCATAGCAATAAACTATGTTAAGGTATTTGCGAAGCGTTTCATGAGTTTTAAAACAGGGATCAAGAGATACAAAAGTCAACGATTTACCAGCTGGCATAACACGTAACCCGATACAATAATCATCATACGAATAGTAGTGCCCATTTACAAAATGAAAACCTATCTCATCATATCTTTTTTGGCTAAATAAGTATTCAGCCCTGATCCTCATAAGCGCATCTGCACATTGCTGCAGGTCTGCTTTACCCACATCAAATTGCACAATGCCATCTTGCTTCATTTGATTGGCAACTGCATTACCATTATAATCAACTACAATTCCTTTTTTTACGGGTAAGTGTTGCAAAAAATATTGCCAGCTTTGGTCATTGAATTTTTCCGAAGAAACGATTTGTTGTTTAATTGCTGGCAATTCATCAGTAAATATTGTAATGGGTCCGGAGGAACTATTACAGTTAAAAATAAAAACAGGAGTTAAAAACAATAAGAAATATTTCATAGCTTTTTAGCTATGAGGCTTCATAAATTTTATTCCATAAATTTTATTGATAATTTTATTTGCTCTTGCGTACTTGTTACTTTGTTCTCCCAAGCCAGAATAGTGAATTAATAATAAATTGATTTTGAACTTTGCTGCTAAATGTGGAGGACAATTCCAGGACAGGGATATTTTTTCCGGAAGTAAATTTTCTCTCATAGTCCATATCGTTATGGCCCATGTTTACATAGATCATCTTATAATTCTTATTAGTCCACGCGATAGGATAGTAGCCACTATGCCATATTTCATGGGTCTTTGGGCCTGTGCCAAGCGGGAAGCTTGATGAATCTACCGAGAGGAGTATTTGAAAGTTTTTATTTCCCCTTAAATCATTCTGCCAACTATACCATTCACTGGGTGCAGACTTAAATGTTTGTGGTAACTTTTTTACCGCAGGGTGCATAGGATTCTCAACACGCAGAATCGCTGGTACAGGCCTCCAGCTATTTCCTTTGTATTCTCCTATCCCAAGAAAATCATTATGATACCAATCCCAGTTTTGCGGGTATGCTGACGGCGTTAAGGCAAAGCCGGCAAAATGAAAACCCATC
>JBDUEG010000102.1:0-10294 GCA_040002575.1 Ginsengibacter sp. | reverse complement strand
TTTAGTTCATTTAAAAAAGCAATTGCTTTGGATAAATTCTTACCAGGATACTTTCTCAAAAAGAATATAAGTATCATCGCAATTACGATGCTTCCGGCAGTAAGATAAATAAGCCATGTGGTATTGAAAGCATACAAATTAAGGTGGAGGAAAGCCTTCACCGTCACGATTATAAAGGGTGCAGTAAATAACGGAATGATTATATAGAGGCTGTAGATATCGAGTATCTCAAGTTTTCTCAATCTCATTAATTTTATTTGAGCCTCCGTTACCGGCGAATTTGAATCAAGTGTATATATTAAAATGAGCCTATAAACTTCCATGAGAAAACTATACATAGCAATTGCCAGTAAAATAAATGCAGGAAACGAGAATTTAAAATCTGAAAAATTATTATTTATAAATCGCAGCAAGAACATTAAAAAAAACAATCCAACTACCAGGCCTGCTACTGCCGTGAACTTAATGTCGTATAAGCCCGCCCTTACTTTAGATATACCTATGCCTTTTACCAGCTCTTTATTAATCCTGATGCTTGTTTCAAGACGGGTATCGGTGCTGTTCCATATTTCAGATAATTCTTCAAATTTCATTGTATCTGTTTTTGAGTTTCAAAATATAATTTCAACTTTTCTTTAATTCTTTGTTTTCTTGTTGAGATATTTGTTTCGGACATGCCCAAAACGGTGGAAATTTCTTTGCTTTTGCAACCTTCCATGTGTAATACCATTAATGCTTTATCAATGGGTTTTAGCGACTCAATAAATTTGTAGAGATGTTCAAGGTTCTCATCAACAACAACGTCATCCAAATGAAGAAATTCTGATTGCTGAGAGTAACTGCTGAGCAGGCTTTGCCTTGTTTTTGTTTTTCGTAAATGAGAAATAGAAACGTTAAGCGCAATTCTATAAGTCCACGTTGAGATGGCATAAGCCTTATCGTACTTATTATAAGATTTCCATAGCTGCAGTGTAATATCTTGTACTAAATCTTTCCTGTCCTCTGGATCTTTGCAATAGATCCGTGCAACTTTAAAGATCAGTTTCTTGCAGCTTTCCAGGTATTCAATAAAGTCTGAATCTTGTAATTTTAATTCCTCCACTTTCACTTTTATTTTCTTACTATATATTATTCGCATTGAGGTTTAAAATATCACATCTTTCTAAATCTTTTTTTTTAGTTCCAGGTAAATACGCCACAAAAAAATAAAGCTACCGAAGCAGCTTTACTATATTTTTAAAATTTAAAAAAACTTACCAATATTATTTCGCTTTCAATTCATTGATTTGTGTTTGAGGAATTAAGACCTTGTTTGTTTTTTCCACAACGATTTCCTTTGATAAAGTAAAGGTTGAAGTTTTCTTTATATCTTTTGAAGAAGCACCGATCTTTATTGTGTACTCACCCTCTTCGGCGATCCATGAGCTTCTGTCCGTATAAAAAGAAGCGAGATCTGAGGAACTAAGTACAAATCTTATTGTCTGGGATTGCCCAGGTTGCAACAAATTTGTTTTGCCAAACGCTTTTAATTCTTCTGACGGCTTATCAAGTTTCTTAGAAGGCGCAGTGAGATACAATTGCACCACTTCTTTACCAGCTTTATTGCCCGTGTTAGTTACAATTACCGACGCAGTTATCTTATTATTAAATGAAGATGAACTCAATTTCAAACTGCCATAATTAAATTTTGTATAAGATAATCCATAGCCAAATTCATATGCAGTTGCTACATTGAAGGTGTTATAATAACGGTAGCCAACATACACGCCTTCTTCATAAGTTACTTCTGCAGGAATAGATTTCATACCCATCATACCGGTTGTTGCCTGGTCAGGAAATTCTTTACCTGGAAAATTTTTGGCCGATGGCACATCATTATAGGTCATTGGAAAAGTAGTTGCCAGCTTGCCCGATGGATTTACTTTACCGCTCAAAATATCAGTGATTGCATTTCCTCCTTCCAAGCCAGGCTGCCATGCAAGTAATATTGCATCAACATTGTCTCTCCACGATGCGACCTCAATAACTCCGCCGATGTTCAATACAACAATAACTTTTTTATGTTGAGCATGAAATGCATTTGCTACATTCTTAATCAGCGTTTGTTCTGTATCTGATAAATTAAAATCATTTTCTAATTTCCTGTCTTTTCCCTCCCCCGCGTTACGGCCAATTGCAATTATTGCGACTGCTGTTTCCGTCGCCCCTTTGTTAATTAGATTATTATCTATTGCATATTCAGCAATAGGTGGTGTTGGGTTCATAAACTCCTGGAAGAATCCTTTTTTAGGATGTAATATCTTTTGTTCACTTATATATTTCGTATAAGTATTTTCTAAATCATTATTAATTGTATAACCGGCATCGGATAGCCCCTTTGAAAGTGAAATAGAGTAGGCTTTGTTTACATCTCCGCTTCCTGTACCGCCGGCAATTAATTCATAACTGTTAATGCCAAACAGGGAAATATTTTTCACAACTTTCTGTAGAGGAAGTGCATTGTCATTATCTTTTAAAAGCACCATACCCTGAGAAGCAGCTTCTCTTGAAATTGCGGCATCTTTTTTCAGGTCAGGCTTATCAGAATTTTTATATTTTTTAAATGAGGGCGATTGTAATACAAGGCTTAAAATTCTTTCAACATTCTGGTCAAGAACTTTAATATCCAGCGAGTCATGGTTAACCGCATCAAGTATTCTTTGTGATTGTTGCGATGTACCCGGCATCAGCAGATCGTTGCCCGCTTGCATTTGCGCAACAGGGTCTGTACCGCCAAACCAATCGCTCATCACAAAGCCCTTAAAGCCCCATTCTTTTCTGAGTATCGTTGTAAGAAGATCGTAGTTCTGCGATGTGTATGGGCCATTTAATTTATTGTATGAACTCATCACAGTCCATGGCTGTGCTTTCTTCACAGCTATCTCAAATCCCCTTAAATAAATTTCTCTCAATGCTCTTTCACTTACAATTGTATTAACAGTATTGCGATTGGTTTCCTGATTGTTTCCTGCAAAATGTTTTATAGACGTTCCAACCCCATTGGATTCTATGCCGTTCACGATGGCTGCAGTTATATTACCGCTTACAACCGGGTCTTCCGAATAATATTCGAAGTTTCTTCCACCAAGTGGATTGCGGTGAATGTTTAAGCCGGGGCCTAATAAAATATCAAGTCCATAATCATGCACTTCACTTCCAAAAGCAATACCTACTTTTTTCACCAAGGCAGTATCCCACGATGAAGCAAGTAATGTAGCGACCGGCCAGGCAGTGGCATAAAACGTTTTGCCATCTTCACCTTTTCTTACTGAATCAATTCTTACACCGGCAGGTCCATCTGAAACTACTATAGATGGTACGCCTAACCTCGGTATAGCGAATGTAGTGCCTGAAGCTCCCGGCACTTTATCCTGCGTCTGGCCTACAGCGGGGCCTTGTGGGGCAGCAGCAGGCATTTTAAAACCATTGCCTACAACAAGCTTTACTTTTTCTTCCAGCGTCATTGCTGCAATTATTTGCTTCAGGGAACTCTTGCCAAGTTGAGGTAAGCCCTCTTTTTTTTGGGCACTCACAGCAACGCAAGCAAGGCAAAGGAAAATACTACCTAATAGTTTTAGGGAGAAAAATTTATTCATAAATGAAATTGATAATTGATGAAAGGTTTTAATTAATGTTTTAATACTGACAAAAGAAATAAGCCTATGCTTTATACAAAGCGTTAGTCTTGAACAGTGGCTTTACAGTATACCATGCCAGTGCAGGAAAAAAAACCATTGGTACTGCAAGCCCCGGAAAAAGTTCCGGATTTTTTATTTCAAGTGGCAGAGAAACAGAAATAGGATACATGACCATCGCGAATGAAACGATAGAAAATAAAAAGTTGAAAACAACCTCACCTTTGTTTCGCAGCCATGAAACCAATCCCCAGTATATTAAGCCCGCAATAACAGAGATAGCTATGCAAATGCTTGTTATACTAACAGGATTTAAAATTTTGGAGAAGTCGATTTCCGTAGCGAAAAAGTAAATCCTGTTATAAATAATGCCGGCAACGCCTGCGAGTATTCCTGCTGTTATGCTATGGAATAATATTTTTTTAAACATACTATTGTTTAACAGGAACTGAAATAGAAACTTTGAATTTTGCACCGCCATGATCAGGCTCAGCCGTATTCACATCGTAATCCATGCGATTGACTTCAAACTCACTGGTAAATACATTGTTATCAAAAGTAAAGGGTATGCTTACTTCTTTTTGAACTCCATGCATGTCAAGAGTTCCCTTAGCAAGGTAACCTGAAGATGTTTTTGAAATCGAGCTTGAATTAAAGTTTATGGTTGGATATTTTTCTGCATCAAACCACTTCTCGCTTTTTGCATGCGTATTTTTCATTCCATTACCGGTGTTGATTGAAGCTACATCAATTGACGTACTGAACTTTGACGTTGCAAGATTTGCGGGGTCAAAGCTTATGGTGCCTTTTAATCCTTTGAATTCTCCCGATGGATCTCCTCCGTCGAATTTCACAGAGTAATCGTCGGAGATTTTCCAGTCGATGGATTTGATGGCAGTAAATGCTGATGTCAGGAGAATGACTACAGCTGCGAGGGGATAAATGATTTTTTTCATGTTAATTTTTATTAATTAAGTATTTGTTCAAAGTAAAGCTTGCCGGGCCATTTCTATTATTAAAATGCGATGAAAGGCAGAAAATACGCGACGAAAATTAATTGCCAGGCAGCATATTATTATCAGCAATTAAAGAGAGGTTGTCACCTTTTTAAAAGCTTTCATGTGAAGAACAAACACAAATAATCTTAAGGTGCACTTTGTCGCAGGATTTACGACTTTCATCTCATTTGTAAAAAAAGCATCGCACCTAGTTTATAAGTTTGCGCATTAATTAAAATTTAAGCCTTAGTAAAATGAAAAAGTATTTATTGTTTGCAATCTTCGCCGTTTCGTCTTTTCAGTTGTGGGCACAAGTTCCCGGAGGATATACACAGGGTGCCGGAAATTCAAAGCAGGCGCCTCCATCAATTGGACGTGTATATGGAAAAATAGTTGATACGGACGGTAAAGCGGTAGATGGTGCGTCAGTTTTGATATTGCATAGCCGTTTTGATTCTGCCAGTAAAAAAAAGAAAGACGTTTTGCTGAAAGCAGACGTGACAAAAGCAAACGGTGAATTTAATTTCTCCGAACTGCCGGTTGTTGGCGCATTGACGTTGAAGATATCTTCACAAGGATATAAATTATTAGACCAGCCAGTGTCATTTCAATCAAAAAAAGCTTCCGGTGGTATACCCTCCTTCGATAAAGACCTGGGCAATATACAAATGACTATTGACTCTAAAGTACTGGGTGCAGTAACCATAGCAGCACCTTCTTCTGCATTAAAACTTGATATAGATAAAAAGGTTTTTAATGTAGATAAAAATATTGTAAGTGCCGGCGGCACCGCCGTTGATGTAATGCGCAATGTTCCTTCGGTGCAGGTAGACGTGGAGGGCAATGTAAAATTAAGAAATGCATCTCCTCAAATATATATTGACGGACGCCCCACAACTTTATCTCTTGACCAGGTACCTGCAGATGCCATCCAAAGCGTGGAGGTGATTACAAATCCTTCGGCAAAGTATGATGCTTCCGGGGGAAATGCCGGTATCCTGAATCTTGTATTAAAAAAGAATAAACAATCAGGCTATAACGGAAATCTTACTGCAGGTATTGACAGGCGTGGTGGTATAAACGCAGGCGGCAATTTTAATGTAAGGCAAAACAAAATAAATTTTTCGATAGCAGGTATGTTGAATCAGATGAGAAACAAAACTACAGGTACTACTGACCGTTTGAATTTAGGTGATACACAAACACATGTTTTCCAGGATGACATTAACAGAACTAAAGGCGCTTTCGCATTTGGAAAGATTGGGTTGGATTATTATGTAACCAACAGGGCAACTATTTCACTGGCGTTTATAAAAGTACACGGCATGTTTAATCCCCGGGAAACTATTACTGCAACTACAGATAGCTTACTTAACTCCGGTATAAAAAGCTCCAATAGCGAGCGTTTCACAAGTGGCTCAAGAACTTTTAATGCAAATGGCTTACAGCTTGGTTACGTATATAACTTCCCTAAAGAAGGTGAGCAATTAACAGCTGATGCAAATTATTTTTCAGGAAAAAATTCCGGTAATTCAGTATATACTACCAACTACCTTAAGGGCGGTAATGTAGCAGGTACCCAGTTGCAACAGGTGGTAAGCGATGGAAGTAATAGTTTTCTTACTATCCAGACAGATTATGCCTTACCGTTTGGTAAGCAGAAGCAATCAAAACTGGAGACAGGTGTAAGAGCGCAAATGCGCAAGACCGTTAGTAACAACGACAATTATACCGGCACGCCTTCTTCAGGTCTTGTTAAGATACCTGCAGGCACCAGTAATTATAAAAATGATGATAATGTATATGCTGCTTATGTTAGTGTAAAGAGCACTATCAAAGATTTTGGATACCAGGTTGGGCTGAGAGGCGAAAGTTCTAACTATAATGGAGAACTGGTAAATACTGGTGAAAAGTTTAGTAACAAATATGCTGTAAGCTTATTTCCGTCTGTATTTCTTAGTCAGAAATTAAAGAACAAGCAGGAGGTGCAATTTAGCTACACACGCCGCATCAACAGGCCTAACTTTTTTCAACTAATACCATATACTGATTATACCGATAGCCTTAATATCACGCGTGGCAATCCTGATTTGGTTCCTGAGTTTACCAGTTCTTTTGAAATGACCTATAGCAAAACATTTAAAGGTGGCAATAGTCTTTTAGGATCTATTTATTATAAGCATACTAATAATCTTATAACACGCTATCTCAGCCAGGGGGTTAATCCTTTTACAGGTAACGAGGATGTGATTAATTCTTACATCAATGCCAATTCAAGTTATTCGTACGGCGCTGAAATCACTTCTATTAATACACTGGCAAAATGGTGGGATATTACTACCAATATAAACCTGTATAATTCAAAAATTAATACTGATAACATTACTGGTAGCACATCGCAGGATGCGATACTTAGCTGGTTTGGTAAATTCAATAGTAATTTCAAATTGCCCAAATCTTTCACTATTCAGTTATCAGGCAATTATCAAAGCAAAACTAATCTCCCTATAAATAACAACCAGGGCGGCTTCGGAGGCGGCGGCCCGTTCGGCCAGGCTCAAAGCTCTTCACAGGGTTATATCAGGTCTTTCTGGAGTGCGGATATTGCTTTCAGAAAAAGTTTTCTTAAAAACAATGCTGCTTCTGTAAGCCTGAGCTTTAGTGATATATTCAGAACCCGCAAGCAGGATCAATATTCTCAAAGCGCTTATTTCATCCAGGACTATTTGAGGCTGAACAATCCGCAAATGGTTAGATTAAATCTTAGTTACAGATTTGGCAAAATGGATATGTCGTTATTCAAACGCCAGAACACAAAAAGTACTGCTACGCAGGATGCCATGCAAATGGGACAGTAATAGTGTTACGATTGGAAGAAAGAAACGAAATGTCGCAGTCCATGGAAACCGATAAAATAAGCCAGGTTTACGCCCTGTGGAAAGATGCTATTATCAAGGGTGACCTTGAATGTCTCAAGCAGGTGTACTCCGATACATTTCTATGGACAAATAATATGGGCATAACAAATTCTAAAGCTACAGTTCTTAAGAAAACATCTTCATCCAACATTGAGTATGTTTCATGGGAAGATCAAAATATTGATATATATTTCCGGAAAGAAATTGCAATTTTAAAGAGCACGCAAAAACTTGGCTTAATAGTATTCGGACAGTCTATAAATGCGAAATTGGATATCACGATTCACTTTATAAGAAAGGGCAATAGCTGGCTTTTGGAAACGATAGATGAATCTTATTAGCAATTTCAATTAGAGGATTAAAAAAATTATTTTCAAACTTAAAAAACAAAACATGAGGACCTTTTTAGTTACACTAACTGCTTTACTTACGGTAACGTTTACAAATGCGCAAACCGCTGATGAAATAGTTGCAAAAAATACCGATGCCCTCGGGGGTAAAGAAAAACTCTCCCAGGTAAGTTCCATTCATTCAGAAAGTTCAATGGAAGTTATGGGCAACGAATCATCATCAAAAACAACTGTATTAAATGGTAAGGGTTATAAGAATGAAACCGATTTCAATGGTCAGCAGATAGTACAGGTAGTTACTGATAAAGGCGGTTGGGCGATTAATCCTTTTGGTGGTTCGGCTACTGCTACTGCTTTGCCTGATGATCAGTTTAAAATGTCAGAAGACCAGGTTTATGTTACAGGCCCATTGTTTGACTATGCAGCGCATGGCGGCAAAGTAGAATTATCCGGCCAGGAAAAAGTTGGTGATGTAAATGCTTATAAATTAAAATATACTAATAAAGACAGTGCTGAATCAACTATTTACGTAGACCCTACTACATGGCTGGTGATCCAAACTGTAAAAAAAGGAGAAGCTATGGGGCAGCCCATTAATGTAACTACGAGCTATTCTGACTATAGAAAAACTGATGCAGGTATTACAATGCCTTTTGCGATAAATATTGATATGCAACAATTTGCTTTAAATGTAAAGGTTAAAAACATTGAAGTGAATAAGGCTGTAGATCCCACTGTTTTTGAGATGCCTAAATAAGCGGTGGTTGATAACATTTTTCGTGCATAAAATGAAAGGTATCTTCACGGTACCTTTTTTTATGCAATCAGTGGAAGGACTAACGGTGTTTAGTCAGCCTCTTCCTGCTCCAGCCAGAACCTGCGCACTGCATTTAGCTGATCAAAATCCAAAGACTCCGTTACCTTGTCTTTCGATACATCATCTGTAATGCTGAAAAAACGTTCAGCGCCTTCTTTTGGTTTTAGAATAAAGTCATAAGTATCGTCACCGACTTTATTTACTTCAACATACACGCCATCTTCAAGGGTAAATGTAACTGGATAGTGCGTCGCCATATTTAGTGTTTATATAAAGATATGAAATAGGATAAAGAGATAATCCTTTTGAAATGATAAGGAAATCGAACAATTTTTAATGTAAAATGTATCTTTATATTAAATAGGAAATCACTCATGGAAGATAGCAAAGAAAAAAGCAAAAAAGAAAACGAGCAAATAGTTAAAGAACAGGAAAAATCTGACCCGGGCACAACAAATAGTCCCGACCCACAGGATCATATGGAAGGGCCCATCTCTTCTTTGATGCACGGGATTGGTAATAGCTTCGAAGATGAGGAAGCAGAAAAGAAAGTAAAAGAAGAGAAGGAAAAATAAGAATACTCCGTGGATATGCCAGTGCTATCCCTAATACCATTGCCCTCTTAGTAACTAAGCTTTTTATTGTTTTGTGTAGTTTAACGTTGTTATATCTCCACTTATAATGGCATCGGTTGCAACAAGTGAAAATCCGCTGCAGGAAAAATCCTGTACTGTTGCCGGGTCACCATCAACAGAAATTGTATTGCCGCTTAGAGCCCAGTCCCCATCATAACTGCCATCAGGCGAACAGATTGTTCCTGCGTCGGTATAAACATATGTATGGTTAGCGTTTAAAGTTAGTATATCATCCTTTTCACAGGGGTCAAGGTATTGATCCGTAACATCCATCTCAGTGGCAGAGGCAGAAGCCTTATATTTTATCGAGACAATCTTATAACTGCCGGTAAGATTAGCTTCCGAAAGAGAACAGGTTTTTTCTTTTTTATCTTTACACGCGGAGAATGCAATCGCGAAAACTACAATAAGTAACAAAAGCTTTTTCATAAGTGTTGATTAGTGAATAATGCCTGCAATTTAAAAAGAAAAATTGATTAGCATTTATTTTTGCCTGCTAAAATCAACATCCATCATCTGCATAATATCATCAACTGCAAAAAACCTCCTGTATCCTTTGTAATAAAAGCCCGAGGAACCATGATAGCTATGCAGCTATATAAAATAAAATGCTACGATGGCTTTATGCCCGACGAGTCCACTGCGTGACAAGGGATGGTAATAAAACTTGCATCTCATCAGCTATTAGTACTTTAAATTTATTCCCTACATTTGAAACGGATTTAAAAATACCACTGCTTAAAATTTATACCATATGAAATCATCATTTACATTCCTTCTTTTTATTGTTTTGTTTACTAATGTTTCTGCTCAATGGGTAAAGGTGAGTGGATTAGATTCCTACTCTATTAACTCTATGGGCGTTAATAAAAGCAATGGTTTCATTTATGCCGTTGCCTCCC
>JBDUEG010000101.1:0-10297 GCA_040002575.1 Ginsengibacter sp. | reverse complement strand
GATAATCGCCGAGCGTTTTATTTAATTTAATTTTTCCTTCATCATACAGCTTCATCACAGATATTAATGTAGCGCAAATTTTAGTAACGGAAGCCATATCAAAAATGGATTGAGTGGTCAAAGGTTCCGGCGTATCATAATTATATTTTCCATAAGCTTTTTCAAAAGCAATTTTACCATCTCTTGCAGCCAATACTACACATCCCGGAAAGGCACCTGAATCGATACCATTCTTTGCAATGCTATCAATTATGGAAAGCTTTTCGGCATCAAGTCCAACCACGCCAGGATCCACTACCGGAAAGGCTGGAATAGCAGCAATACCGCTTCCATATTTATAGGCATCACACACGGTGACCGGTAACTTTCCTTTCGGCTTTATTTTTCCTTCCAGCACATTTATGGCTGCACGCTGCGTTATAGAATCATCCTCATAACATGCCACGAGGTTAGCTGCATTGCAGAAATTTTTGAGAGCATAAGGATTTCCAAAATCAAAAATGATGGTTTTATTATTTTGCTGAACCTGGTTTACCATATCAAAGGCAAAGCTGCTGATACCAAAGTTATTTGAAGGATAACGGGCATAATTATGAATACCTATCACCACAGATTTATAGCGGGTTTTTATCAATTCAACAGTCGATAAAATTCTTGCGGCATCTTCCTTATAATTAAAATAAAAAGCATCTGCATTGTAATCGTCTATCATTCTTTGTGCGAAAGCATTAGCACTATCTATACCAATGCCGAGGTAGGCAATTTCTTTTTCTTTGCTTATAGGTTTTGACAATGGGAAAAATTGATCATCATTTTTATTTAATAAAGTGATGGCATTTTCTGCAACCAACCGCTTCATTTCATTTACCCCGCTGTTAAGATCATTGGTGAGGTTATCAATATTCACAGGTTTTAAATTTGCGACCCCATACATATATTTATACAAAAGCACTTTTTTACATTTTGCATAAATATCATCCCAGCTTAATTTATTAGAATCAATTGCTTCCCTAATTTTTGCAATTGATGCGGGTACATCCGCAGGTAGGCAAAGCATATCATTACCGGCAATGAGAGATTGGGCAGCAATTTCACCACCGGGAAAATATTTGGCAACGCCCTGCATTCCCAATGCATCCGTAAAAGTGAGGCCATCATATTTGAGCTCATTCCGCAGTAAACCTGTTACATTCTTTTTTGATAGTGAGGTTGCCGTATTTGCCGTAGTATCAATGGCAGGAATATACAAATGTGCAATCATTACACTGCCTACACCAGCAGCAAACATTTGTTCAAAGGGATACAGTTCCAGCGAATCCAATTGCTCCATGCTTTTATTTATCACAGGAAGGTCTTTATGAGAGTCCACTGAAACATCACCATGCCCCGGAAAATGTTTTGCACAAGCAAGCACACCTTCATCCTGCATTCCTTTCATGTAGGCCACTCCGTAACGGGCTACTTTATATTTATCCTCACCAAAAGAACGGTCATTTATTACAGGGTTATCAGGATTATTGTTGATGTCAACGACAGGTGCAAAGTTTACGTGGATACCCTCACGTTTGCATTGTTCACCAACCAGTTTTCCGTAAGCGGAAATAATGGAGGGATCCTCTACGGCCCCAAGCATCATCTGGTGATTGAGTGGTATAACACTATCCTGCCGCATACCCAATCCCCACTCCGCGTCAATACAAACCATCAAAGGCGTTTTAGCAATTGACTGGAAATAATTAATAAAATTTGCCTGTTTCACCGGGCTTCCCTGGAATAAAACAATGCCACCGATATTATAATTTTTTATTGCGGCTGTTATTGCAGAATCGTAAATGAACACTCCGTCTTTAGTGATCTCGCTTTCACGCAATACCATTAATTGGGTTATTCTTTCATCATCACTTAAAGTATTGAAAACACTATCTGCCCATTGCTGAGCAAGGGGGTTAATATTTTTTTGAGAAAAAACGTTGGTAAAGAACAGGATACAGGTAATCGTAGCAAATAGTTTATTCATTGCTTTTAAAGGTAGGTTACAAATTAAGAAGATATTAAACGCGAGGCGATTTTTTTAACTTTATAACATGTCTATTGCAGAAAAATACAGGCCTTCATATACCACCGATATTCATGTCAGGATCAGCTTATCAATAATAATCCCTATTTAAAACAAAATCATTTTCCCCCGGATTTCGGCGATTCCTTCCTTATTATTTGCCCCATTATTAATCGTTAATTTTACAGCAAAACAGAAGCATAAAAGTGTCTGATATTATTACTTTATTACCCGAAAACATTGCCAATCAAATTGCTGCCGGAGAAGTGATCCAGCGGCCTGCAAGTGCCGTAAAGGAATTGTTGGAAAATGCAGTGGATGCAGACGCTACAGAGATCCGGCTTTTTGTCAATGATGCAGGCAAAGCGCTGATACAGGTAATAGATAATGGCAAAGGAATGAGTGAAACCGATGCCAGGATGGCTTTTGAACGGCATGCTACTTCCAAGATCAAAAGCATAGATGATCTGTTTCATATTAAAACCATGGGATTCAGGGGCGAAGCACTTGCCAGCATAGCGGGTGTTGCACAGGTTGAATTAAAGACAAAGAAAGCCGGTGAATCAACAGGCACATGTATTGAAATAGAAAACAGCATCGTTGTATCACAGGAGCCTGTTGCTACAAATAAAGGGACAAATATTGCGATGAAGAACCTGTTTTTTAACGTGCCGGCGAGAAGAAATTTTCTTAAAAGTAATTCCTCTGAACTCAGGCATATTGTTGACGAATTCATAAGGGTTGCCATGTCATTTCCTGAGATATTTTTTTCGCTTTCATCCAACGGGCAGGAAATTTTTCATTTGGAAAAGGGGTCGTTGAAGCAAAGGATTTTACAGATACTTGGTAACGGCTACAATTCAAAACTTGTAAGCGTAAAAGAAGAAACGGACTATCTAACCATTTATGGCTTCGTTGGGAAACCTGAGACTTCAAAGAAAACAAGAGGTGATCAATATTTTTTTGTAAACAACCGCTTTATCAAAAGCCCTTATCTCAATCATGCGGTGATGAATGCATTCAATGATATGATCGCCAAAGACAGCTTCCCTATGTACACTTTGTTTATTGACCTCGATCCTTCAAGGCTTGATATAAATGTGCATCCTACCAAACAGGAAATTAAATTTGAAGATGAAAAAATTATTTATGCTTTTATTCAATCTGCGGTGAAGCATGCATTAGCTCAATATAGCGTTACGCCAACGTTAGATTTTGAGCTAGACAATGCCATTCAGCATACGGATGCGGTAAGCAAGCCTTTCACTTCGGAAAAACAATTTACAGCAACCGGTACATCGATATATAAAACATTCACTCAGAAAAACCAGGCACATTTCATAGATAGCAAAAGTGATCTTGAACATTGGGACAACTCTTCATCGATACCGAAAACAAATAAAAGCTCACCTGCTCCATCTTTGGAGAATGGAAATGAAGAAACAAATCCAGGTAATCATTTTCCGACTCTCCTGAAAGAGAAACGCTTGCCCGGTACGAATAAGAAGCCGTCCTCAGATGAATTTATACAGGTACACAAAACATTTATTATTGCTCAAAATGAAAATGGATTTATTGCTATCCACCAGCAAAATGCCCATGAGCGAATATTGTATGAACGATTTGTAAATGCCATGAAGGGGAAACCCCTTTCTATACAAAGAAGCCTTTTTCCGGTGAGCCTCGAGCTTACTCCCTCTGATGCTGTGTTGTTTAATGAACTGTTGCCTGATCTTTATTTATTAGGATACCAGGTTGAGCCCTTTGGCAATAATACTTTTATAATACAAGGGTCTCCTGCTGATGTCACCGATGGCAATGAAAAGACTGCGCTTGAAAAAATGCTTGAACAGTATAAGCATTTTAGTATGGATGTAACATTCAATAAAAGAGAAAAATTATTACGCTCCATGGCATGGCAGCAGTCTGTAAAGGCCGGCACCTACCTTTCACATGACGAAGTAAAAGGACTGGTGGAAGATTTATTTTGCTGTGAAATCTGTAACACAACTCCCAATGGTAAACCTGTTTTCCTGGAGTTTAAGAAAGAAGAATTGGAGAAGATGTTCGGAAGATAGCTTTTCAATGTACGATTTGTGATGTGCGACGTACGATGTAAAAAATTGACTACCCAATTTTTTCTTTTAGGATAATTTTTTTAGAATTATTATTTAAGATTAATTTCTATCCCAGCTGCATCCTTAAGCTTATATTTTCAATACCCGAATTCAAACTGATAAGATTGTATTTATATATTAATCGTACATTGCACATCGCACATCAAACATCGTACATCAAACATCACACCTCTCTTTCCTGTGCTCTCAACCATCTCTCCGGAATTTTATTATTACTGGCAAACAAGTAATCATTATAACTGCAGGCAATTAGCTTTTTGTTTGGCAATTGCATCCACCATCTCCCGGTTCTTTTACTTTGAAGAAAGACTGTATCAATCTCTGTAAAGGCTGTGTGATATTCATTAAAGCTTTGCAGGTCCTCTAGTTCAGCCTCCTGCTTACTACGACTTTTTCCATCAATGAAATACCAGATCATTTGAGAGATTTGAAGAGCAGTGAGATTTCTTTCATCATACTTTGGATTATATCCATAAATGCCAACAGAAGAAAGTACCGGACCTAAGCCTGCATAACGGAGAAGATTACATGCTTCTTCTCCAGTAAAGCCATTGGGGCTACAACCACTTGCCGGTGCATCGCTATATTTAATTGCAGCCATGTCAAAGCTTAGCATATGAGAATTTCTAATCACCGGTTCCATTTCTTCCACGTGTTCTTTTGCTGCGCCAACACGGTAACAATCGAAACGAAGCTTGTCCATTGTTTCGAGCATGTGTGGATGTACAAAATAACTTTGAAAGCCGATGTGATTATAGTGCCTGACCACATTCGGTTCGCTGGTGAGCATCTCAAGTAGAAAACTTTCATGCCTTTTTTGTGAATCACTTATCAGGTCAATGGTGGCATCAACAACCGTTGCTTCTATAATAAGATTGAGATCTTTGTAAGCATAGTATTGCCCGAGCGTGTTATCATGCGATCCCCCAAGAATAATTATTGTTTTATTTAATTGCAGCATTTCCTTAACTACAATTTTAATTGCAGCGTAGCTATCCGAAATTGCAGCGCCGCATCTTATATTTCCGATGTCTGCAATAGAAACATTGGTATGCCAATTATGTAATTTGTAAAGTTGCGCCCGAACCGCATCAGCAGAGCTTATGTCTGAAATAACGCCTTCGCCGCGAAATTCATTTATTCCCACAAGCACAATATCCACATCATTTAATTCCGGAATTTCCGTTTCATATATCTTAATATTCTTGCCAAACTGCTTATCATTATATGCCATATCATTATTTAAAAGAGCAGCGTTTACCGGCAAAAGATATTCATGCAAATCGTTCATCAATTTTTTTTAAACAAACCTAAAAGATTAATGCCATAATTAAAATTTTGAAAGTTCGGGCCCTATCTTTTATCAGATTTTAATAAGTGTTGTGACTTATTTTTGCACGATGGACAATTTGATGCAGCTAATTGAAAATTCCCGGAAAGAAATAGAAAATTTTTCTTCAACCGGCAATGATGAGGCGGAGGCTTTTCGCATAAAATTTCTTGGCACAAAAGGAATTATAAAATCTTTAATGCCTGAAATGAAAAGTGTGCCTGCAGAGAAAAAACGTGATGTAGGGCAGGCCTTGAACGATTTGAAATTATTGGCAGAAAATAAATATGAAGAATTAAAAAAAATCAATCCCGATGAAAGACCGGTAACAGAAAGTTTTGTTGATCTTACTTTGCCAGGCGATGAAATACCGGTAGGAACCCGTCATCCAATAAGTATTGTAAGGAACCGGATTATTTCAATTTTTCAGCGACTAGGCTTTGCAGTTGCAGAAGGGCCGGAGATAGAAGATGACTGGCACAACTTTACAGCGCTTAACCTGCCTGAGAATCATCCTGCCCGTGATATGCAGGATACCTTTTATGTTTCTCAAAATCCCGATTGGATGCTGCGTACCCACACGAGCAATGTGCAGATACGTGAGATGGAAAAAGGTGTGTTACCAATAAGGATCATTTGTCCCGGGCGTGTGTACCGAAATGAAACCATAAGTGCCAGGGCGCATTGTTTTTTTCACCAGGTAGAGGGATTATATATTGCCGAGGAAGTATCATTTGCCGACCTTAAGCAAACCCTTTATTTTTTCGTTAAGGAGATGTTTGGCGAAACTATCAACATTCGTTTTCGGCCTTCTTATTTTCCTTTCACCGAGCCCAGTGCGGAGATGGATATCACTTGTCTTATTTGCGGTGGTGCAGGTTGCAATGTATGTAAGCATACAGGATGGGTGGAGATATTGGGCTGCGGCATGGTGCATCCAAAGGTGATGGAGAACTGCGGGATAGACAACGATAAATATTCAGGATTTGCTTTCGGTATGGGCATTGAAAGAATCACGATGCTCAAATATCAAATTAAAGACCTAAGGCTTTTCAGCGAAAATGATTTAAGGTTTTTGAAGCAGTTTACAAGTGCTGTATAACCTTTAGCTCTCAATAAATAAAATGACAATTACCATTTGCGTTTGCGGGGCCGGAACAATGGGAAGTGGTATTGCGCAGGTGGCAGCGCAAAGCGGGTTTAATACAATTCTATTTGATACAAATGATGAAGTAGTAAATAACGCTAAAAAAATTATTCAGAAAAACGTTGAATTTTTAGCAGTCAAAGAAAAGATATCGGCCCTGGAAAAAGAGGACATATTGCAGCGCATACAATTCACCAGCGATATAAAAGATTGTTTCGGGCAAATAATTATTGAAGCCATCATAGAAAAAAAATCTGCAAAAACTTCTCTTTTCAATGAACTGGCAAAATATAATAATGAAGAGACCATCTTCGCGACAAATACCTCTTCGCTTTCAATTTCTGAAATACAGAAGGATGTAATTTTTCCACAAAGAGTAGTTGGTATGCACTTTTTTAATCCCGCCTATATTATGAAATTGGTGGAGGTGGTAAAGGGAGACCAAACAAATGATGAAATTGCAAACGCCATTTGCAACGTTTGTAAAGAAATGGGTAAAGTTCCTGTTATATGTAAGGATTCACCGGGCTTTATTGTGAACCGGGTTGCACGACATTATTATCTTGAAGCTTTAAAGATTGCGGAAGATGGTATAGCATCATACGAGGACATTGACAAAATTTTAGAAGCGTCTGGTTTTAAAATGGGCCCATTCAAACTAATGGATCTCATTGGTATAGACATTAATCTTGCAGTGTCTAAAAGTATATATGAAGCGTTCGATAAAGAGGAACGCTTTACTCCATCGGCGCTACAAGAAGAGAAGGTGAAGAATGGCTATCTTGGTAAAAAAACCGGAAAGGGTTTTTACGATTATGAAAGTTAAATAACGTAGTAAGTGATTATCATCTCTGAATTGAAATCTTCTCAGTTTAATAATATTCCTTTTGACAATACATCCGGACAAGCAAAATAAAAGGATCCTTGTGACCGGCGCTGCCGGCCTCGTAGGAGGAGAACTCCTGAAGCAGTTACTGGCAGAAGATTACTACGTTACGGCCATTTATCATTCGGCACCGCTTAATATAAGCCATCACAATTTACGACTTGAGCAGTGTGACATTCTTGACGTGGTGAGGCTCGGAGAAATTATGCAGGACATCACCCAAGTTTATCATTGTGCGGCTCTTGTTTCTTTCGAAAAGAGAGAGAAATACCGGTTATTAAAAATAAATATTGAAGGAACCGCCAACATCGTAAATGCCTGCCTTGATGCGGGCGTACAAAAGCTTATCCATGTAAGTTCAGTATCAGCTCTTGGTCGCATAAGGAATGGCGAAGTAATAACTGAGAAGATGAATTGGACGGAAGAAACCAGCAACAGTATTTATGGAAAATCAAAGTATTTGGGAGAGATGGAAGTATATCGCGGAATAGGTGAAGGCCTGCAGGCCGCGATAGTAAGCCCTTCCTTAATTCTGGGAGGTAATAATTGGGATAGTGGATCGTCAGCTGTTTTTAAATCTGCCTGGGATGAATTTAAATGGTACACGGAAGGAGGTGGTGGCTTTGTCGATGTGAGAGATGTTGCGAGGACTATGATTCTGTTAATGAACAGCGAAATTAACAATGAACGTTTTATTTTAAGCGGTGAAAATTTATCTTACAGAGAAGTGTTTACCTCAATTGCAAAATGTTTTAATAAAAAACCGCCCTATAAAAAAGTGACACCATTTATGACTGAGATAGTGTGGAGGCTCGAAGCGCTTAAGGCAGCTCTTACCGGTAAAAAATCTTTGCTTACTAAAGAGACTGCACAAACTGCAATGACTACTGTTCATTTTGATAACAGCAAAATTTTACATGCCCTATCCGGCTTTCATTTTACGCCTATTCTTGAAACTATTCAACATACTTGTGAGTCTTTAAAAGAGAAATACCATCTTAAATAATTTTCCGTTTATATATCATCTATGAAAAAACTTCAAGTTAGCCATCCAGTTATTTTTAAAGCTATTTTACGCAGCAAAAAGATATTGCCGCGCCTGATAAGTATTTTCGGCTTTTGCATTCTTCTTTGTGGAACACTCCTTGCGCAGCAACCATACTATATAGTAAAAGGCAAAGTGATAGATAACAGCAGTAAAGCTCCGTTGCAGGGGGCATCTGTATTTGCACAAAACACAACCTTTGGCGTAGCGACTGATGCTGATGGAAACTTTACCATTAAACTTCCAACAGGGGGTTATTCTCTAGTAATAACCTATACGGGATATGAAACGGAGTCGATGCGTATAAGCAATAGCGGCGCTTCGAATGATAATGTTGTAATTGAAATGGGTGCCCAGCAAAAATCGCTGGAAGAGGTATCTGTTGCTATAAGCAGTGAGGTAAAAGATGGCTGGGAAAAATATGGAGTGTTTTTTACAAACAATTTCATCGGCCAGACAAACTTTGCAAAGCAGACTACTATAAAGAATCCTGAAGTATTACATTTTTATTTTAGCAAAAAGAGAAACCGGTTAAAAGTTTTAGCAACCGAGCCACTTACTGTTGAAAATCTTGCTCTTGGATACACTTTGAAATTTGCCATCGATTCTTTTACTTATGAATATAATACCAATACAAATTTGTTTATTGGATATCCGCTTTTTGAAGAAAAATCAGGAACACCGGAGCAGCAGCAAACGTGGGCGACTAACAGGGCGGTTGCGTATAAGGGTTCTATGCTTCAATTTATGAGAAGCATTTACAACCGTACGCTTTCAGAAAACGAATTCGAACTTCAGTACATTGTAAAGAACAATGACCAGGAAACTACTATTCCATTACAGAACCTTTATGGTGCTCTTAATTATGATAAAGATGACAGCACCAATACGGTTGAATTTAAACCGAATCAGCCATTGCTTGCTGTAATATATAAAGCACAACCTGAAAAGGTATATCTGGATTTCGACCCAACAGCAAATAAAAATTATGAAATATCAACCTTACTTTTTGCACCTGGTGAATCAATAGTGATTGAACAGAATGGATATTACTTTGACCAGACAGACATCACAACAAACGGGTATCTCGGCTTTAAAAAAATAGGAGACATGCTGCCATACGATTATTCGCCGCAGTAAGGTGGGGAAGTAATGTGAGATGTACGATGTTTGATGTACGATGTGAAACGTTAGCCACAATAGTATGTCTAAAAAAGCGGAATGTCTCCGAAAAATATTTATTCGAAAAGCTTAATGATTGTAGCATTTAGTTTTCAATTCCATTTCAGGAAATTGTGTTCACAGATTATTTTACATCGTACGTCAAACATCGTAAATCGTACATAGTATTTACAGCCTTTTCACTTTCTCCCATATTTCAGGAAGCCTCTTCAATAAAACAAGTTCTTTTCGTTTACTAAAAAATTCTTGTATTGGAGTTCCCCAATAAGATTTGTTGCCCTCAATGCTGGAAGTAATACCAGCCTGGCCCATCACGACTGCATTGTCACCGATGGTAATTGTTTTATTTACCCCTACTTGTCCCCAGAGAATAACGCCGTCCCCAAGAGTAGTGCCTCCAGCAATACCAACCTGTGCAGCAATGAGACAATTTTTTCCCGTGACTACTTCGTGTCCTAAATGAACCAAATTGTCAAGTTTAGTTCCTCTTCCTAATTTGGTGGCGTCACTTAC
>JBDUEG010000100.1:0-10329 GCA_040002575.1 Ginsengibacter sp. | reverse complement strand
AAATACGATAGTAAAGCATTTCAAAAAAGTGTAGGCCTTAATGGAGTAGGGACTAAGGCCGTTAATGCCTTGAGCAGTTATTTCCAGGTAATTGCGTTTCGCGAGGGCAAGCAGAAAACGGCGGCATTTGAGAAAGGGTTTCTTGTAAAAGAAAATAAAGAAGAAAAAACTAATGAGCAAAATGGCACATTAGTAACATTTATTCCCGATGAAAATATCTTTAAAAATTATCACTACCTGCAGGAATTTCTTGACAACCAGTTTTGGAATTATTGTTTTCTCAATGCAGGACTTGTAATTAACTATAACAGTAAAAGATATGTAAGTAAGAATGGCTTACTGGATCTCTTGCAGCGTAAAACCAATGAGGACGAATTGCGGTATCCTATTATTCATTTAAAAGGGGAAGACATAGAAATTGCTATCACGCATAATAACCAGTATGGGGAAGAATACTACAGCTTTGTAAACGGGCAGTTCACCACGCAGGGCGGTACGCATCTCGCCGGCTTTCGCGAAGGTTACATTAAAACAATACGGGATTTTTATAAGAAAGATTATGATGCCGCCGATATACGCGGAAGCATATCTGCTGCAATAAGTGTAAGGGTGCAGGAACCGGTGTTTGAAAGCCAGACAAAGACAAAGCTTGGATCACAGGTGATGAATGACAACGGACCAAGCGTAAAAAATTTCATAACTGATTTTTTGGGGAAAGAACTTAATAACTTCCTTCATAAAAATCCACAAACTGCTGATGCACTAAAAAAGAGAATTGAGCAAAATGAAAGAGAACGTAAAGAACTGGCAGGTATAAAAAAGCTGGCAAATGAACGAGCGAAAAAAGCCAATCTTCATAATAAGAAATTAAGAGATTGCCGTTACCATTTTAACGATGCCGCCGAGGGGAAAAATAAAGACGAGATAAATGCACGCCGGATGGAAACAACTATTTTTATTACAGAGGGCGATAGTGCCAGTGGTTCAATTACCAAGTCAAGAAATGTGGAAACACAGGCGGTGTTTAGCTTACGCGGCAAGCCTTTAAATTGCTTTAGCCTGACAAAAAAAGTTGTGTATGAAAACGAAGAGTTCAATCTTTTACAACATGCACTTAATATAGAAGATGGATATGAAGAGCTGCGTTATAACAATATAGTATTTGCCACCGATGCCGATGTAGACGGTATGCATATACGCTTATTGCTCATGACTTTTTTCCTGCAATTCTTTCCTGATCTTGTAAAAAACGGCCACATTTATATTTTGGAAACACCATTGTTCAGGGTGAGAAATAAACAGGAGACTATTTATTGTTACGATGAAAGTGAAAAGCAGCATGCCGTTTCAAAACTTGGCAGCAAGCCGGAAATCACGAGGTTTAAAGGCCTTGGTGAAATTTCACCCGAGGAGTTTGGAAAATTTATCGGGGAAAATATAAAACTGCAACCGGTAATGCTTTTGCCTGAAGTACACATTCAGCAATTGCTTGAATATTACATGGGCAAAAATTCTCCGGCAAGGCAGGATTTTATTATTGATAATTTAAAAGTAGAATTGGATTTGGCGGAAGTATCGGGAATATAGAATTAAAATAAATATTTAATTACTCAAATGATTCACATAGTTTTTCAGCAGGCAGATGTAGCAGTTCTAAAAAAAAGTTTTGAATTGGATGAAACCATGCAAGGAGAAATTTTTGAAATTAAAGACGATTTTGCTGTAGGTCCTTTGGTAAACATCTTTAATGAAGAAGGCATCGAATACCGTAAGCAATGGTGGAGGGAAGTTTTGGCAGGCGGCGATTATGATGGCAAAGTGGATATCGGTGAGGTTGATGATCAAAAAACCGTTTCCGCTCTTATTGAAAAATTGAAAGCAAATGAAGATGAGATTGCGTGGATATGGATTGCGCAAAACAAACATGATCTATCAGGTTACTATTGGCTCGTAAGCCAAATAAAGGATTTTACAGGAAGGGTTTCAATTTTGCATCTTCACAATCTCCCGTTTATAAATGAGAAAGGGCATATTTTTTATCCCAATAATCTCTTTGAAATTCAGCCGAAGGAATTCTTGAAAGCGAAAAAATTAGAGAGGTTGATAACCCCGGGTGAGTTCGAAATAGATCCAGATGAATGGACGAAATTATGCAATGAAGATAAAGGTGTAAGAATCCTGGAAGGTGGTAAGAAGTTGGTGCAATACCATTACGACTTTTATGATGCAGAATTACTTAAGCACATTACGCCCGATTGGCAAAAGGCATTTAAAGTAATTTCGCATTTTATTCATAAGGCGCCACAGACTACCGGTGACGCTTACTTGCTTTGGCGAATTAAGAAGTTGATTGCCCTTGATAAAATTGACGTGCAGGGAGAAGCAACGAACATGAAAGATTTTGAAGTGAAGTTAAAAGCAAGTGCAGCTTGAAGAAAATAAAAGATTCCAACTTAAACATTGAGTGTTGATTATTGCATATTGAATATTATTAATAGTAGAATCGATGTCAAAAGTTAGCAAAGAAGATTACATACACAGTGATGCCGGGCTTTCCGGGCAATATAAAACATGGTTCCTCGACTATGCCAGTTATGTAATTCTTGAGCGTGCAGTTCCTGCTGTTGAAGATGGCCTAAAGCCCGTGCAGCGTCGAATTCTCCATGCAATGAAAGAAATGGATGATGGCCGCTTTAATAAAGTTGCAAATATAATTGGACAAAGCATGCAATACCATCCGCATGGCGATGCAAGTATTGGCGATGCTCTTGTAAACCTCGGCCAGAAAGAACTGCTGATAGAAACGCAGGGTAATTGGGGCGATGTAAGGACAGGAGACGAAGCAGCCGCGCCGCGGTACATTGAAGCAAGGCCGAGCAAATTTGCACTTGAAGTTGCTTTCAATAATAAGACAACTAACTGGCAACTTAGTTATGACGGTAGAAAAAATGAACCTGTTACCCTTCCGATGAAATTTCCTTTGTTGCTTGCCCAGGGAGCTGAAGGTATTGCGGTTGGTTTGGCGACTAAAATTTTACCACACAATTTTTGCGAGCTTATTGAATCCTCCATAAAATATTATAAGGGCAAAAAGTTTGAGCTCTATCCGGATTTCATTACCGGAGGTATGATTGATATAACTAATTACAATGACGGTATAAGAAGTGGTAAGGTACGGGTGCGTGCAAAGATTGAGGAGCTTGATAAAAAAACGTTACTGATAAAAGATGTCCCATATGGCAGCACTACCACCCAGTTAATTGATAGTATTATCAAAGCTAATGATAATGGTAAAATCAAAATAAAAAAAGTAACCGATAATACTGCCGCTGAAGTTGAGATAAATATTGAACTGGCGCCAGGCATCTCTCCGGATATTACTATTGATGCATTGTATGCCTTTACTGACTGCGAGATTTCCATATCACCTAATGCCTGCGTGATCAACGGGCAAAAGCCTGAATTTCCCGGCGTAAAAGAATTGCTTAAAACTTCTGCAGATAACACAAGGGAGCTTTTAAAAAAAGAGCTTGAAATAAGACTCAAAGAACTTCGCGAAAAGCTTCATTACACCTCTCTTGAAAAGATTTTCTTTGAGGAAAAAATTTATAAGGAGCTTGAGAAAAAGCATGAGACATGGGAAAGGGTGATCATTGCTATCGACAAAGCCTTTACTCCTTTCATCAAACAATTAAAAAGAGAAATTACTAAAGAGGATATTTTAAAGCTAACCGAAAAGCCTGTCCGTAGAATTTATAAGCTGGATATTGATGAACTGAATGAGCAGATAGCAAATTTACAGGCCGAGATAAAACAGGTAAATCACCATCTTGAGAATCTCACGGAGTATGCGATTTCGTACTATGAAGAGTTATTGAAAAAATATGGAAAAGGCCGCGAAAGAAAAACAGCAATAAAGTTATTTGACACTATACAAGCTAAAGCAGTCGCCATTGCCAACACAAAAATTTATGTAAACCGGGCAGAAGGATTTATAGGCACAGGCTTAAAGAAAGACGAGTTTATAGACGACTGCAGCGACCTTGATGATATCATTGCCTTTACAAAATCGGGGAAGATGAAGGTTGTTAAGGTTGCCGATAAAGTTTTCATTGGTAAAGATATTATTCACGTTGCCGTGTTTAAGAAGAACGACGAGCGCACTACCTATAACATGATTTATGCTGAGGGCAAAAAAGGAATAAGCTATGCCAAACGTTTCAATGTAACCGGTGTTACCAGGGATAAAGAATATGATCTTTCTAAAGGTGATGAAAAAAGCAAGGTGCATTATTTCTCGGTTAACCCCAACGGTGAGGCAGAGGTTGTAAGAATAATACTTTCTCCTGCATGCAGCGCACGGAATAAAGAACTGGACTTTTATTTTGAAACCTTAGACATAAGAAGCCGTGGCAGTGTAGGAAACCAGGTAACGAAGTATCCTGTTAAAACTGTGCGGCTTCTTGAAAAGGGGAAATCAACACTTGATAAGAGAAAGCTCTGGTTCGATGAAACTTTCGGGAGGTTGAATGTAGAAGAGAATGGAACTTTACTGGGTAACTTTGATGGAGATGATAAAATATTAGTTATTTATAAAGATGGCCATTATGAATTAGCCGGGCAGGAAATCACACAACGGTTTGATGTAAGCAATATCGAGTTAATAGAAAAGTATGATCCCGAAAAAATAATAACGGCTGTTTATCTTGATAATGAAAAATTACAATACAATGTAAAGCGTTTCAAAATTGAAACCAACACGCTCAATACCAAATTCTTTTTTATTAAAGAAGGAACAGGGAATCGCCTTCTAAAAGTAACTACCTCTCAAGAACCGTTGCTTCAAATGCAAAGCGGGCGTGGATCTCAAATTCGAAAAGCAAAGATAAAACTCAATAAGGTAGTTGATGTTATGGGCTGGAAGGCTATAGGGAGTAAGCTTACAGACTTCTCGAAAAGCGACCAGATGGAATGGGTATTGGCGGTTCAATCATTTCAAAAAGATTTGTTTGAAGAATAATATATTACAAAGTTCTTCTGAAAAGTATTAGATAAACAGCTGTAGAATGAATGGTCTGTTATTATAAATATTTTACTTTAAAACCCGAAAATGAGTTGCTCGGACTTTATTTGACAACTATACAAATCCAACATTTATAAATGAAATCCGTTTTCCTCTTTGTTGTTTTTTTTGTCAACTGCATGTTTTCTTCTTTTTGCCAACAAAGCACGGTTGCTAATAACTGGGATTTTATAGTTGTAAGTGCAACTGAAGAAAATGAAATAACGGGAGCTAATTCAGAAAAGAGTAATAGAGTGATTTATAATATAAGCCTTGAGGCAAAGCGTACTTTCATTTTAAAAAAAATATTGGGTATGGTTGGAGCTACCAATATGGAAGGAAAGATTATTTATAACAATACGGTTACAGACAGTACAACAATAAACAACGGTGATAATTTCATTATAAGATTTATCAGTTATTCCGGGGAAAACCTCGTTGAAAATAAAAAAGATTCAAGAATTTCATCTGATAAAAAATGTAGGCGTAATAAAAAAATTAATTCAACCAATCCATTAATTTTTTTATCTTACTTTCTAGAAGGAAAAAAATATGATGTGAAGATAGCGTACAGTAAGAAAAATATTTCCGGGGAAAAGCAACTACCGCAATAAGTTACCTGAGTAACGTCGTTAATAATAAATCTGGCTTTATAATAGTGAAAGAATTAAGCCAGTGACTTCTTTTTAATACTTCTGAATTATTTCAAATCATTTTACTTATGAAACCTTTGCCTCAATCCCCGAAAACTCTGGTGCAATTATTTGGGCTATTAATTATAATTCTTTCTTCTTGTAATTTGAAGCATGAGCAAGAAAATGAAAACGAGGGAAAAGAAAATCTCGCTTTCACAATAAAACAGGAATTTTTACAGGAATTTGAAAAAACTAAAGATCCCAATACCAACACTGTTCCAAGAGAACGCCTTTTGGACGCGAGTGAAGGAGTGAAGCAATATTTTACATCAAGGCAAAGTGCAGTTTCCGGTATTAGCTGGCAGGAAAGAGGACCTAATAATGTAGGAGGAAGAACCAGGGCTTTACTTTTTGATAAAAATGACGCAACAAAGAATACCATTTTTGCCGGGGGGGTAGCAGGAGGTATTTGGAAATGTGCGAACCTTAGTAATGCTACCCCTACCTGGACAAAAATCAGCGATATACTGGACAATATTGCGGTCTCAACCATTGTGCAAGACCAAGTAACCCCGTCAATCATGTATTTTGGTACCGGTGAAATTTGGGGTAACCTCGATGCCCAGCGTGGCCTTGGAATATGGAAAAGTTTGGATGGCGGCACTTCGTGGAATCACCTCGCTTCAACTAACAACAGCCAGTTTAATTATGTTCAAAATATTGTACTTACCTCTACTGCGATTTTTGCAGGAACTGCATCAGGATTAAAGAAATCAACTGATGGAGGAAATTCTTGGATCACAGTTTTAATAAATTCAATAAGCGATGTGCAAATCGCGGCGAACGGAGATATCTATGCATCTAATTTTTTAGGGAATGTCTATAAATCAACAGCTGCTCAGCAGGGAAGCACAGGGACATGGGCAAACGTGTCAGTGCCCGGAAGTCATGAAAGATTAAAATTAGCAACCGCTCCTTCCGACGCTAATAAAGTATATGTGCTGTGCCAGCAGGCTGGAGGGAACGATGTGGACGCAATATACCGTACTGATAATGGTGGCGGTCTATGGATAAGCTGTGCTGTTCCTACAATAATTGACCAGGGCAATAATTCTAATTTTACAAGAGGCCAGGCCTGGTACGATCTTGCTGCTGCAGTCGACCCTAATGATGCCAGCACTGTAATTATCGCCGGCGTAGATGCACTGCGATCAACAGATGGTGGAACAACATGGAACCAGATTTCCACATGGTCATTATTTAGCGCTCCGGCTGCCTTTCTTGCAACAGTTCATGCCGATCAACATATCATTGTTTATTCACCCGGGAGTTCAAGCAAGGCGATTTGGGGGACTGACGGCGGCATTTATTATACGGCAAATGTCAATGTAAATGGAACCACTGTAAAACCTGATTTTGTAAATAAAAATAATGGTTACAATGTTACCCAGGCTTACGCCGGTGCAATAGAACCCACTGCTGGTTCAAATTATTTTTTAGCGGGAGCGCAGGATAATGGCTCACAAAAATTTCCAAATGCTGCAGGTGTGCAAAATACTACTATGGCTAGTGGCGGCGATGGTGCATTTTGCCATATTGATCAGCTAACTCCGGCAAACCAAATTACTTCTTACGTTTATAACGTTTATTATCGTTCCACAAATTCCGGTGGTTCTTTTCCAAATAAGATAAATGATCAAAGTCATGGCTCTTTTATAAACCCTACAGCTTATGACGATAATACCAAGGTATTATATGGAGACTATACCACGGTGAGCACTGGTGCAGGAGGAGCGTTTGCAAGGTGGCTAACCACCGGAACAACCAACACCGGCGTTACCGTTGCAACCTTTGGAGGCGCCAGGGTTACCAATGTTTATGTTTCTCCAAATATTGCAGATAGAATTTACTTTGGACTTTCCAGCGGAAGTGTTGTCTATGTAGATAACGCTAGTACTGCGACGACTGCGACTGTTACAGGGAATATCATCAGAACGGGAACAGGGTCAGTTTCGGGAATAGCTATTGAGGCCGGGAATGAAAATCATGTTCTTATTACCTATTCTAACTATGGGGTCACCAGTATTTTTGAAACGACAAATGGTGGAACTGCATGGATAAATGATGAAGGTAATTTGCCGGATATGCCGGTACGGTGGGTCATTTTCAATCCCCTTAATAACGACCAGGCATTGCTTGCCACTGAGTTGGGAGTTTGGAGTACTGATAATTTAAATAGTACATCAACTTTGTGGTCACCAACAAATCCCGGGCTTGCAAATACAAGGGTAGACATGTTGAAAGTGCGGTCATCGGATAATACAATTTTAGCGGCTACACATGGCCGTGGATTATTTACAACTACATTATCAAACGTTGTATTACCTACAGTATATTTCGAGAAGGGTAATATATCAGTTGCTGAAAACGGCGGAACTACTAATGCCTGCAGTCCCGTAAATACCGTCGTTCCTGTTAAACTATTTTTGTCAGCTCCTGCTACTGCACCTGTCACCATACAAATCAATAGTTTGTCATCTTCAACAGCTACTAACGGCAGCGACTATACTATAGCGGGTAACACAGCTACATTTCCAACGGGCACTACCGGACCGCAAACCGTAAACGTTACTGTAAAGGATGATAATTCTTTTGAAGGGAATGAATATATTAATCTTACTTATTCCATTACCGCAGGTGGCTCCGTGGCTACAACAGGAACAACTTTTCAAAGCCATGAGATTGAAATTATTGATGACGAATCTGCCGCAAACGGAGGATTTGTAAATGTGGTTACCAGCGGACCTACAACTACGAACCTCGGCGGATCGAGTCCTGTACAAGGAACTCAAACCGATAAGAAATCACAATACCTATATCGTGCATCAGAACTAATAGCTAATGGCGTAAGAGCAGGTTTAATAACTGATATAAGTTTTATTATAAATACAAAGGCAAGCGCCTCGCCATTTAAAGGATTTACATTTAAAGTAGGGGCAACGGCATCTGCAGATCTCTCAACGGGCTTTACTACGCCTTCTTCGTGGAAGGTTATTAGCTCGGGGGATTATGATACGAAATTTGGCAATAATGACTTTTCAATTCCATCAGGTTTCTTGTGGAACGGTGTGAGTAACCTTGTGTTTGAATTTTGCTATAACAACATAGCCGCGACAGGAGATGATATTCTTACAGGTGAAGGAACGGCTTATGTTAGCCAGGCAAAAAAGTCATCTACAGTGCCTGCAGATGATGGTTGCAGTTATGTCGCAGCAACCTCAGTCAATTCCTTCCGGCCGGTATTCACATTTACGCAAACAATTCCCCAAACAACTATAAGTACTCAACTGAACAGTACGAGCCAGGTAAAATTCAGCGGTGCCGATAAGATTTTTTTCTTCGATGGAAGCGGCAAAATTATCTTATCTATAAAAAATGAAAACTCATTTGACTATGGCTGTACCTCCGCAACGATTGACCGATCCGGAACAGGTACTTCTCAATTTATCGACTTTGGGCTTTCAAATTATTTAATGAACAAAACATATCGTGTCATTCCCGGAATTTACCATCCTGATGGAGTCTATACAATTACTTTATATTATACGGCTGCTGAAAAAGCAGGATGGGAAGCGGCAACAGGAAATATATGGAGTAACATCCAGATTATAAAAACGTCCGGAGCTATATCGTCAGCAACACCCGCGAATCCCGGTGCTGCCGGAAATATTGAAATGGTTACACCGGTGCATGGTACATTAGGTTCTGATTATACATTAAGTTATACTTTCTCAGATGGCTTTTCCGGATTTGGAGCCGGCATTGTAACTTCTACCTTGCCTGTGAACTTGTTAAGCTTTGAGGGTATAAGTCAAAATACAAATGTGCTGGTAAAATGGAAAGCTGAACATGAATTCAACACAAATTATTATGAAGTTCAGCGTTCTTCTAACGGGCAGGACTATGAAGCGATTGGAAATATTAAATCATTCAGTTTAACCAGTAATGGCAATAATTATTCACTGGTAGATTATAAGGCAGGCAGCGTTAATTATTATCGGTTAAGAATAGTGGATAATGATGGAAATTTTAGCTATAGTAAAGTTGTTTCGGTTAGTATCTCAGCGCTGGGACAAAAAGTTTATGTATCAGGAAATCCCTTCACTAATATGATCCACCTGAGGTTTGTCAATCAACCGAAAGATAAGGTAAACCTGAGGCTACTTGATCTTGCGGGTAAGTCGATAATTTACAGAGAGTTTAAAAAACCGGGCCATTCGCTGGAATTTGATGTCTCATCTAAATATGTAAGCAAAGGAGTTTATATGCTGGAAGCAATCGTTGACGGAGCAAGGTTCGTATCTAAAGTAGTAAAGGATTAAACACATTTTTACGGAAAAAACTTGCGTCGGCATTTATAACTTATTTGTACAGTCTATATAAATTGACAAGACTCCTTCACAATATTTCAGCCGTTTTGTACACAATTTTAGACTGGAAATCTTTTAATTTATTTGCCGTTTAAAAGCCTTGCTTTTTAGGTCATAAAGAATGTTAACTGTCTTCACCATTACCAAAGCAAAGTTTTTTTTGGCATCAATGACCAGTATAGCAATGATACAATTGCAACAT
>JBDUEG010000099.1:0-10351 GCA_040002575.1 Ginsengibacter sp. | reverse complement strand
TCTCTGAATGCAATTTCTCTCATTTATAAAATTTGAGTGGCAAAAATATTCGATAGGAAGCAAATGAGCAAAACTCATTATACTATTTGAACTAATGAAAACTATAATCTTTAATATTAAAAAGATGGATTTAGGGAATAAAAAAAACCGGCTGTATGGCTGAGTTTTCAAATGCTCATCATCATTTAACCTTCAGCATTTTCTTTGTTATTACTTCATTACCAATGATTACTTTGTAATAATAATTACCCGAAGGTAAATTTGCTGTATTATATCTTACCTGGTAAGATCCTGCATCCCTCGTTCTATCTTCTAAAATCTTTATTTGAGATCCATCTGACTTATATATAACAATTTTCACCGGCGCTTTTTCAACAAGATCATACCTTATAATTGTGATTGCATTAAATGGATTGGGAACATTTTGATAAACAGCCGACCTGGTTAATTTAAAATCAAAATTTATAATTCGAGTGTACGTATATTTTCCATCTCTGTCAATTATTTTAAGACGATAGTAATTCACTCCTTTTGAAGGTAAATTATCATTAAAAGAATAATTATTCATTCCAGGGATATTCCCTGCTGATGCAACAGAGCCAATAGCAATCCAGCTTGTTGCATTCATTCTCTCAATATTAAAAGAGGCTATATCAGTTTCGTTGTTCGTTTGCCACGATAGATTGACATTACCATTCTTTATCTTACCATCAAAAGTTATTAAATTAAGCGGAAGCGTATTGAGATAGGTTGCAACACCAAAATCGGAAAAATTAGTGAAGCCTGTTGCTGTTAAAATATTTCCAACCCTTGTAGTTGAATAGGCAATCCAGAGCCCTGATTGATCCGATCGCTTTACTATGTAAGCCTTATCAGGAGAAACTACACCTAACCCAGTGATATCTAAAGAAACATCATAATTCGCCTTCGATGAATCGTTACCTGTATAAGTAATTGTTGAATATTGCGGATACACGATATTGGGAGATGATATAGTACCATCGTTGGAAGTTGCAGACGTGTTAGGATAAAACGCATTTACGGGAGGCAGAATAGAACTACCTTGAAATTTTACATTTCCTCCTGAGGAATTTCCTATAGTATTGAACTTTACTTTAGTATTGAATGGCCCGGTAGCAATTTGCCCGGCTGAAGTGATCGTCGTTGTAGAATACAAAGGACCGCTTTGATTAATTACACTTACGTTATCTATATACAAGTTATTACCTACGGCAGAGGTTCCCTTAAAAGCAATAAGCACATTTGGCATTGACGCATACGCAGAAAGATCAACGGCTTCATGCCGCCACTCATTAGAAGAAGCGGGAAGAAACTCAAGCAATGCGGGATCATTACCGATAGTAGATAGCCGTGTAGCAAATGATTTATTATACAAAACCGGTGCGGCCTGAAAAGTTACCCCACCATCAGTTGATACAACTACTTCAAGTCGATCATTTTGATTAGAATATGTGCGATAGGCAACGTAAAAATCCAGCATCGGTTTGGCGTTCGAAGAGAAGTTAAATAATGGCGATTGCAAATAAAGCACCTTCCCAAACTGGGTATTAAAAAATCTTGCACGTGCTGCGTTATCATTATTACTTCCGGCTGGGTTGGTTGCCCTTACTATGTCCCAATAAGCAGTTCCAGTTAATGTCCAATAAGTATGGTTTGTAAAATTTTCAAAATAGGGAAAAGAAGTTATGGGTGTTTGAACATTAAAATAATATGCAACGGTATCATTATCCGAATGAATGTCCGCTGCCAGCGCTGAAAAAACTTTAATGACATAAGTTCCCGACGAAGATGGTGTATAAGGAAACGACACGGTTGTTGTTGCCCCGGGAGCTATGCTTGCAGTAGTGCTTGCACCGGTAAAAACAGCGCCGTTATTTACAGTATATTTTACAGGAATTCCTGCGCCAAGCATGTTGGAGCCTGCATTTCTAACGGTGTCAACGATGGTAAGAGTTGTACCTGGAGTTACTATACCGCCGGGCGTTACTTTAATACCTTTACTTGCGGCATCGTTCATCAAAAGAGAGCCCGCGGTTATATCGTCAAGATAAACCCCGCTACCCATATTATCGGTGTGTTTAAAAGCTATGTAAATATTCTGACCAGCAAATGCACTTAAAGAATAAGTGAATTGAACCCATCCGCCACTTAGCAGTGTCGATATATCAACATTACCTATACTGTTTGTAAAACTTGCATCCAGATTATTAGTCGTTGAAACTAATACCTCTAAGTTATCCGGAGGAAAAGATTGCGTGAACTGATTTTTTAGCCAGAACGTTACGTTATCCCCGCTTTGTATAGAAAAAATCCGGGACGTCTTCAGCCAATCTTCACCGGGGCCGGTAGCCTCGTAATTTATAAAGGCAGAGCTAGCCCCTGTATGTGATTCATCTGTTGAACTTACCCACCCAATGGGACCTGATACATCTGATGTTGCCCACCCGGAAGGCGGAAAATTATTGCCTTCAAAACTTTCATTTAATTGCTGGGCTTTGGTATTTTGGAAATAGCAAACGCTAAAAATCGCCAGAAATACTAGTTGAATTGTTTTCATGAGTAATGTTTAGGGTCCATGTCGAATTCTTTTTACCTAAAGCTGGCCGATTGCTTCTATAGGTAAGTAAAGCCCCGGCTTTAGAAAATCTATAAGATTTCGACGAAAAGTGCATAAAGGCAAAAAAGTATTTATTCGGATATTTACGAGAAATAATAACGAGAATAAAAGGCTTAAAGTATTTCAATTACCATTGAACTCGCGCCTCCACCACCATTACAAATTGCTGCAGCTCCAATTCTCCCGTTGTTCTGTTTTAAAACATTTATAAGTGTTACAATAATACGTGCTCCGCTTGCACCCAACGGATGCCCTAATGATACAGCACCGCCATTCACATTCACTTTCGATGGATCAAGGTTCATTTTTTGTGTGTTAGCAATGCCAACAACGCTGAAAGCTTCATTAAGCTCGAAGAAATCTATTTGTTGCATTGTCAATCCCGCTTTTTTGATGGCATATGGGAGAGCAATTGAAGGTGTTGTCGTAAACCGTTCCGGAGCTTGTTCAGCATCTGCATAGCTTATTATTCTTGCAATTGGTTTTAATCCCATTTTTTCAGCTTTCTCTTTGCTCATTAAAACGACTGCCGCAGCGCCGTCGTTTATTGTGCTTGCATTGGCTGCCGTTACACTCCCGCCTTTTTCAAATGGCGATTTCAATTCTGGGATCTTATCAAAATTGACGTTGAACGGCTCTTCATCTTTTAGTATAATTACAGCATCACCCTTTCTTTGAGGAATTTCAACTCCAACGATTTCATCAATAAATTTTCCACCGGTTACACATGCCTGGCTGCGTTTATAGCTTTCAATAGCAAATGCATCCTGTTCTTCGCGACTGATATTACATTCCCTGGCGCACAATTCAGCGGCATTACCCATTGCATAATCTTTATAAACATCCGTAAGTCCGTCCTTTGCTACGCCATCTATTAATTGTGAATTACCATATTTATTTCCCCAACGCAGTGCAGGAGCATAAAATGGAGCACCACTCATACTCTCCATTCCGCCTGCAACTACCACGTCAACATCGCCAAGTAAAATACTTTGCGCTCCATTAATTATAGCTTTCATACCGCTGGCGCAAACCTTGTTTACAGTAGTGCAACATACACTTTCCGGCAGACCGGCAAGCATAGATGCCTGCCTTGCTGGAGCCTGGCCAAGATTAGCCTGTAATACACAACCCATATAAACTTCCTGTACATCTTCCGCATTTATTCCAGCTTCATCTACTGCCGCTTTTATTGCAATAGATCCTAATTTTGTTGCCGGTATATCTTTTAAAGCGCCGCCGAAACTACCAATAGGCGTTCGCATTGCAGAGATAATATAAACTTCCCTTTTGCTCATAATAAGAATTGATCTGCAAAGATATGAAAGAGGGAACACCCTTTTGAAACCACCATTATTTAGAGGTATGCACTTAGAATAAAAAAAAACAAATGTCAAATGCCAGTGATGAAGAATTATTATTGGAATTTATCTCATTTTAAAATATCATTTAAAAAAAATAACAGTCATTCTATCAAATTTTAGTAGGCGATTTTAAAACAAGTATGCAAAATTATCTTCACATTTTATATTTTAAATTCTCTGTTAATTGGAGTTATTTTACATGCTTAGACAAAACTTAAATCTATGAAAGTGATTACTGCAAAAAAATTTGTTACAATTATGATAGTTACAGCTATTATACTTTCCCTGATCGGAATTATGGCTTTGCAATCAAGATTATAACTGCTGTAATTAATATTTCTTGATTGAAAATGCTTGACATGACGACTTTATTTTAAGACTCATGTAAAACTTTATTTAGGAATGATAGCCCCATCAACGATACAACAAATAATAAGCAGGATTGATATCATTGAAATCCTTAGCGCCTTTGTTAAGTTAAAAAAAAGGGGTCAAAACTATATTGGGCTATGCCCTTTCCACAACGAAAAATCTCCCTCCTTTACAGTATCTCCGTCTAAAGAAATATACAAATGCTTTGGCTGTGGAAGAAGCGGCAATACTATAGGCTTTCTAATGGAGCATGAAAAATATAGTTATGTAGAAGCACTGAAGTGGCTGGCCTCCAAATACAATGTACAGATTGAAGAAACAGAGACAAGCCCGGAATTTAAAGAACAGCAACAGGTAAGTGATAGCCTCTACATCATAAATAAATTTGCTCAAAAATTTTTTAGCGAAACTTTATTTACAACAGATGAAGGAGCGAATATCGGATTGGCATATTTAAAAGAAAGAGGATACAGGGAAGATGTCATAAAAAAGTTTGAATTAGGCTATAATCCGGAAGCAAGAGATTCTTTTGCCCAGGTGGCTATCTCTGCAAAATTTAATGAAGATCTATTACAGAGGTCAGGATTGGTGGTTGCAAGAGATAGCGGTCTGCAGGATAATTACAGAGGTCGCATTATATTTCCGGTTCACAATTCTTCCGGAAAAATTGCTGGCTTTGGAGCAAGGCTTATCAGGAAAAACGATAAAGCACCGAAATATATTAATACCCCTGAAAATGAAATTTATGTAAAAAGTAAAATCCTTTATGGTTCATGGTTTGCAAGACAGGCAATTGATAAAGCAGACGAATGTTTTTTAGTTGAAGGTTACACTGATGTGATTGCACTTCATCAGGCTGGTATCGAAAATGTAGTTGCAAGCGGTGGCACATCTTTGACTCCTGATCAATTAAGGCTTATAAAAAAATATACAAAAAATCTTACCATACTTTATGACGGTGATAGCGCGGGCATAAAGGCTGCGTTAAGAGGCCTTGACCTTGCTCTTGAAGAGGGCCTTAATGTAATGCTACTTATGTTGCCCAACCAGGAAGATCCTGATAGCTTCATCGCTAAATTCGGCGCAAGCGGATTTATATCTTTTGTAAATGAGAATAAAAAAGACTTCATATTATTTCAATTAGAACATGCTTTAAAAGATGCAGGCGATGATACCAATAAGCGTTCGCAGGTCGTAAACAAAATAGCCGAAACGATTTCAAAAATCAACAAGGCAGAAGACTTCACTAAACAGCAGGATTATATTCAAAAAGCATCGGAGTTCTTAAAAATTGATGAAGCAGGGCTTCATACCCTGGTGAATAAGCACATAAGAGAAAAATTTACAAAGAATGAAAGGCGATTTACAACTGACGACACAGGATATCAGGACTTCAGTAGCGCCTCTTCGGAGCCTAGTGAGGAGGACGTTGATGCACTTGAGTTGTTAAGCAGAGATGAAATTAATGAGAGAGCCGTTGTAAGATGTTTGCTTGAATTTGGTTTGAAAGAATGGAAAGGCGGAAAAACTGTAGCTGACTATCTTCTTTATGAGGTAATTGATGATGAAATTATTAATAATCTATCGCTCCAAAAAATCATTAACATATATAAAATATGGTATGAAGAAAAGCTTGAGCCCGGCATTAAAAGCTTTCTTTACAGTGAGGATAAAGAAATAAGCAAATTAGTAGTTTCAATCATTGAGTTCCCGTATGATATAAGCCCGGGCTGGGAAAAAAATTATGAAATGCCTGTAGCTACAAGAGAGGATAATTATGAAAATGAAATAATTTCTTCACTTAGCTACCTCGAGCTAAAAAAAATAAAAAAACTAATTAAGTTAAATGAAAAAGAACTTGAACAGGCAACTTCAGCCGAACATCAGATTTTTTTGATACAAACTCATAACCATTTGAAAAATATGGAAATAAAGATCTCTAATCAGATGGGGATGGTAATTATAAGATAGACGGGGATGTGTACATATCGATCATATATCACCATTTAATGTACCATTAATAATCTGCAGTTTCAACGATTTTTCTGCCGATAGAACTTTTCAGTCGGGTTGTATTTGCTGAGGTCGAACCTGAAACGCCTGCACATTGTGTTTTAGTAAAGCGAAGTGCACTCCAAACATAATCCATTCCTACCTTTTCTCCAGATTCAAATCCCTGGCTGGTAAGATACTCCCAGGTGCAATCACGGTTAAGATCGCTTGTAATTTTTGATGTGGCCTTCGGAAAAGCCACCCACAACTTACTTTCAGCATGTAATGCGGGACAAACTTCCGAAAGGATTTTATGAAGTTGTTTCGAATTTAATGCGAAAACAAGTGCAAAATCAATCTTTCGGGATTTTAAAAGCGGAGTAACATTTTTAGAAAATGACAGCTTTGAGAACTGCTTTTCGATAGTTGAAGGAAGACCTTGTATTAAGAGATTTTTTTCATCCTCTAATTGCAATTTTTCAAACAATGTTTGAGACATAAGCGAAGCAATATTTTAAGGTTTAAAAAACAAGTCTATCTGGGAACCGCATAATCTGTAATCATCGGGGTTGGACAAGAAAATATTGAAAATGCGATAAGACAGGCGCAAAGTTAACAAAATAATGCTTAACAGACAATATAAATCGAAGTTTAGAGAGATTTTATAAGCTATTTACAACCTTGGCTATTTAGAATTGACTGGCTTATAGTATTTAAGCGCTTCGTTCATGTATCCTTGTATCTTTTGAATCCTTTTTGAGTCAAGTGGATGATCACTCAACATTTCAGGATTCTTTGCTCCGCTATTTAAGCTGGCCATTCGTGTCCAAAAGGGAACAGCCTCGCGGGGATTGTAGCCAGCCATAGCTGCGAAGATAAGCCCGAAGTGATCGGCTTCATATTCCTGGTTTCTTGAGTTAGGCAATAGTACTCCGATTTGAGCCCCAGGTGCGTAAATACTTTTGAATACATTATTTGCCTGGCTATTTCCTGAAGTAAATATATCGCCAGTCAAGCCTATTCCTTGTGCAAGGAGAGCCTGGCTCATTCTCTCCTGTCCATGATGCGCAACCGCATGGGTGATCTCATGCCCCATAACTATTGCAAGAGCAGCTTCGTTTTGAGCAACTGGTAATAAGCCAGTATACACAACCACCTTGCCACCCGGCATACACCATGCATTAACTTCTTTATTATCGATTAGATTGAATTCCCAATTATAACCTGCAAGTTCGTTTGGCAAACCTTTGTCACTATAGTATTTAGTTATTGCGGCAGCGATCCTGCTTCCAACGCGTTTTACCATTTCTGCATCTTTACTTACTGAACCGGTCACAACCTTATTTTGAGAAAGGAATGACTGATATTGAGAAACTGCTTCTTGCTGAAGCGAAGATTCAGAAACTAAAGAAAGTTGGCTACGGCCGGTAATTGCATTTGTTGTACATCCGGTTATATAAATACTAAAACTTATTAGAAGTATGAATAGATTTCTCATGATGAAAATTTTACGATAAAATATTTTTTAATGCTCTATGACAAACAATTGGCGTACCAAGTTTAAAATCACTTATGTGAAGAAGATGTAAAAATGTAAATGAAAGGTTGCAATGATAAAAGTAAAGTCAGATGCAAAAAGCACTTTTACTTTCTTCGTGATTTTTTCCTGTCACGGTACTTAAGGATGGGAACCCGGCTCTCGCTTCCGTTAAGAAGGCGGCTGATATTTTTTTGATGCGTTAATATAACAAGTGCGGCTACAGCAACCGCAAATACGCGATAGAACACTTCCTTTTCATTGTAAACCCATAAAACGCAAATTGGCAAAGCGACGCCGGCAAGAATGGAACTTAATGAAACATACCTGGTCAAAAATAGAACTAACAAAAAAACTCCCACACAACTGACAGCAACAATTGGCTGCATAGCTAACAACATTCCAAATAAAGTTGCCACTCCTTTACCGCCCCTGAACTGCGCCCATATTGGATATATATGCCCAGCAACAGCAGCCAATCCCAATCCTATCATCAGGTTCGTCCTGTCCAGCTCATTTGTAAGATAATAGGGTAAAAGATTATATAAAGCCACAGCAAAAATTCCTTTCAACATATCACCGATCATCACAATTGTCCCGAACTTAGAGCCTAAAACCCTAAAGGTATTTGTTGCCCCCATATTGCCGCTTCCATAGTCGCGGATATCAATATCAAAAAAAGATTTGCTAATGATTAATGCCGTTGGAATCGAACCAATTAGATAAGCAGTTATTATTAAAATGAGTTCTTTCATAATTTAATTATGGCTTGGGGCAAGTAACAAATATAATATAAATTTCATGCTACGTTTCTATAATTTTTGCGGCGATTCTTCTTTATAAAGAAGCACCGATATCCAATTATTTTTTTCACTTTCAGTGTTTTTTTCGAAGCCGAGACCTTCAAAACGGCTTAAGATGGCAGGTTTATCATTAAATAAAAAACCACTCAATACTACCATAGCTCCTATATCACACAACAAAGACAAATCAGCAGCATTTTGTAAAAGTATATTGGTATTAATATTTGCAAGAATAACGTCCTGATTCATTACTCCATTGATGTCATCTCGCTTTTCTAAGACTACTTGCTTACAATTGTTAGCCTGAAAATTTTCGGCTGCATTCGCTATGCTCCAGTCATCATTATCTATTGCTAAAATCTCTTTTGCGCCAAGCTTTTCGGCAAGAATGGCCAGCACACCAGTACCTGTTCCAAAATCAAGAACTTTTTTCCCCATAAAATCAATCTTTTCCATTTGCTTAATCATCAAATATGTGGTTGCGTGATGCCCGGTTCCAAAACTCATTTTGGGGGTTATAATTATTTCATGTCTTACATTTTGTAAGGGCTGGTGGAAAGACGCTCTAATGCCTACAAATTTTTCTATTAATATGGGCTTCAGCCCTGTCTCCCATTCTTCATTCCAGTTTCGACTGTCAATCTTTTCTGACTTATAAGTTTCTTCAACTAACATTACATTCCGGAGTTTGACTCTATCAAAATCTTTCTCTCTTATATACGCTATCAGAACGTTTTTATTTTCCTCGAAAGCATAAAAATCGATATCTGAAAGCTCGGCCATTAATATTTCTAACCTTTCTAACGAATTTGTTTCTATTTCTATTTTAAAAAATGTTTCCATAAAAAAAGCCTGCAGATGTCTACAAGCTTGAGTTCAATTTTTTATTTGTGTTTTAATTTTTATCTGAACGCTGTGGAGGTGCGGCAGTGTTTGATTCTGGCTTTGGAATTAATGCCTTACGGCTTAGTTTAAATTTCCCGGTCTTAGGATCAACCCCTATAAGCTTTACTTTTACTTTGTCCCCTTCATTTAAAACACCTTCCATGCTTTCTAGCCTTTTCCACATAATCTCTGAAATATGGAGTAATCCTTGCTTTCCTGGTAAGAATTCCACAAATGCTCCAAACTCTTTAATACCTTTTACAGTCCCTTCATAAACATCTCCAACGTCAGGAACAGATACGATGCTTTTTATCCATGTAACCGCCTGGTCAAGACTTTCTTTATTCGCAGAGAAAATACTTACTTCACCTGTTTTTCCGACTTCAGTTATATTTACTGTTGCTCCCGTCGTCTTCTGTATTTCCTGAATTATTTTTCCACCAGGGCCTATAACAGCTCCGATAAATTCAGAATCGATTATCAACTTTTCCATGCGAGGCGCATGTGGTTTCACATCGCTTCTATGTTCGGGAATACAGTCATACATAGCGTCTAGTATATGTAACCTCCCACGTTTTGCCTGCTCAAGGGCTTTTCTCATGATGTCCATACTTAAGCCATCAACTTTTATGTCCATCTGCACACCGCAAATACCGTCACGTGTACCGGTCACTTTAAAATCCATATCACCCAGGTGATCTTCGTCACCAAGGATGTCAGAAAGCACAGCAAATTTTCCTTCTTTGGAAATTAATCCCAT
>JBDUEG010000098.1:0-10355 GCA_040002575.1 Ginsengibacter sp. | reverse complement strand
TGCCTTCCCTGCATAGCGCTTAACATGTTACCATACACCTGGTTAAGCTTGCCAAGATTATTTGCCAAAGCTCCTATTTGCTCTTTTGCAGATTTTGCATCATCTACTGTTGACATCATAACTTCACTGGCCTGTGCCATCTTACCGTAGAAACTGTTTAATGTCTTAAGATGATTGTTACTTTCGTTAAGCTCAAGTTCATAAATAGTATTTAATGAACCAAGATTTTTGGTAAGAACAGTTACCTGGTCGTGAAAACCTTTGGCACTGTCTGCAGCATTATTAAAACTGCTCATAGTGTTTGCAGAATTTACATAAGCATCTTTCATCATACCGAGAGCTGATGTTGCTTCCTTTGTTTTAGCTGAAAAGTCGCCGGTAGATTTTACAACATCACCAACTTCTCCAATATTGGAAACTGTAGTTCCTAATTTTTGGAAATTATCTCCAAGTCTTTTTAAATTAACAGGAGTAATGTCAGCTTCTAACAACATTTTATCCATAGACGCTAATGCAGGGTTTCCTTTTACAACTGGTACCTCTTCTTCACCTGGCTGAATATCTTCTTCATGTCTTTTAGGTTTTACCCATTCTATTCCTGCGTATACAAGGAAGATGGCAGTTTCGGTCCACATGCCGACAGTAAGCATTGTGTCCGCGTATGACTGGTGAGTTAACTTGGCCCATGCTGCAAATATGATTACTGCAGCACCTGCACTTACTAATACATCAATTAGAGTTAAAAAGGTTCTTTTTCTGTGAGGCATGATAATTGAATTTTAAATTGTTTTGTTTAAGGTTGATTAGTCAGGTTTATAAAATACAATGCCCATATTAAAGTAATATTAATACAGGCAGTAAGTAGTTTGCTAAAAGTTTATTCTATGAGATAATATTTATTATTTACCTTTTTTACTGGTAACGGGTGGTAAATCGATTACACAACGGAAGCCTATATATGCTTTAGAAGTATCCTGGTATTCGTATGCTCTAGTACTGGTTTGCAAGAAGTATCCTACATCCTTCCAGCTGCCACCGCGAATAACTTTGCGTTTCATACGTGGTGGATCCTGGTCTTTTGCGTTATAACGAATATCAGGGTTCATATCATGTTGAAAATTATAGCCTCCTTCATAATATAATGAGGATGTCCATTCAGCAACATTACCAGCCATGTTATATAGTCCGAAATCATTCGGCCAATAGGCATCTGCACGTACAGTATAAAAACCACCATCTTCAGGATAGTTACCACGGCCTGGCTTAAAGTTAGCAAGCAGGCATCCTTTTTTATTTCTCAGGTAAGGCCCGCCCCATGGATAAGGAGATTGTGATCTGCCGCCTCTTGCTGCATATTCCCATTGTGCTTCAGTTGGAAGGCGGAAAGGAGATTCTGTCGACCTGTTTTTATTTATCAAATATGAATTTAAGTATTGGCTTCTCCACTCACAAAATGCGGTAGCTTGTTTCCAGGTCACACCTACCACAGGATAATTTCCAAACGCAGGGTGACTGAAATATTGCTTTGCCATCGGTTCATTATAAGAGTAAGCAAAATCCCTTACCCAGGCTAACGTATCAGGATAGACTGGTATGTCATATCTCATAATAAATTTGCCGCGCGGAACATTTGCATTTTCTCTTTTTGCAGCTTCCTTAAAGTCAAAAGTTTCAGAGTGATAAAGAATTTTAAGTGGATCGAGTTCTTTTTTGCCGAATATTCTATTATCAGGTGTTACAATCATCGCATCTATTTTTTCCATAGTTGCTTTGTCGTTCCATTTAATTGTAGAAGCTTTTTTCCAATCAATATATTCATTACCATCCGGTGCTTGTTTTACAAATCCCATAAGTTTAGCCGCAATTGAATCCCGGACCCAATTAGTAAACTGGCGATATTCATTGTTGGTAATTTCTGTTGCATCCATCCAAAAACCGCTAATGGATACCTGCTTATTGCGGGCAGTAAAAGCATAATTTACATCTTCATCACTTGGACCCATGTGAAAGGTTCCAGGTGGGACATAAACCATACCGGGAGGCTTTGGCAAACTGTAACGAGTGCCGGGAGCCGCACCTACGAGCTGGCCGTAATCATTTTTCGGACCTTTAGATTTTCCCGATTTACCACACCCACTTACAGCGAACGCGGCCAAAACAACTAGAGAAACGAACAATTTGTTCTTCATTTTTTTACTTTTGAGGGTAAGGAGCAAATGTAATAATTATTTAAAATGAAATAATTATCCAGTGTTACCGCATTCTTATTTCTTTTTAATTAGAACCGGTTATCAACAACATAAAACGGATAAAGATTTCAATTATTGTAAAAAGACGCTAAATATATGTTTGAAATTGAGTTATGGATTAATGAAGGTTTAAAGGTAAAATGAAGCTACGATAAAACATCAAATAAAAAACTATTTTCATTAAGTAATTTTTTAAAGGATTAGTTAAAAAGGATTTCAACAGAGTTTTTCCAACCACCAAAAAATGCAATTGGGAAATATCGTGGATTTATTTTGTTCGCATCGATTCATTCTGATTCTCATCTGCTATCTTTAAACATCCATAACTAAAAAAATTACAAATGAAAAAAATCTACTTACCCCTACTGTTGTTATTCTTTTTCCAGCTTATTTACGGCCAATCATTTGTAAGCATTGGCACTAATTTCGGAACTGGTAATTTTGCAGCCCCAACCAATACATACGGCCCTTTTACGACAAACACAACAGTTTCGTGGAACAGGCATGCATTTATATACCCGGCGAGTTTACTAACCGATATTCCCTCCAATTCAAATATAGACTCTCTTTTTTTTTCTAGGGTATCTATTTCGAACACCTACGGAATGCTTGCAGGGTTAGTTACTTGTAATATTTATTTGAAAAATACTACAATAACAGACTTCGGAGCTAGTCCGCTGGATTGGTCAATTGAAAGTGCGAGTGCAACTCTGGTTTACAATAACGACCCTAGCTCTGTAGTGAGTAATACGGCAGGATTTAAAAAGTTCATCGTATCCACACCATTTTTATTTACAGGCAATAATCTTGAGGTGCTCATAGAATATACACAATCTGCTCCTGCAACTGGTGAAGTTGTTTGGGGTTATGATAACAATGCAGGTATTCCTGCTTATTTGGCAAATTCAACAAAATATATAAGTGGATCATCAGGCAGTCCAACAAATTTACTTACCAATTCAAATCTTCGTCATCCGGCACTCGCGATATATTATACTCCCATTCAACCCATTGATGCTAAAGTATCGGCAATAATTGGTCCTGCTAGTATCTCTTGTTATGGATCACCGCAAAACTTTTCAGTACTACTCAAGAATGATGGAAATACAAATATTTCTGTAGGTACAGCGGCTGTGACCCTGAAAATAAGCGGTGCTAATTCATTTATGTCTACGTTAAGTAACACTGGCTCTATTGCGCCAGGCGATTTTGAAAGTATTGATTTTGCAGGTGTAAACCTCAATAATCCTGGCAATAACGATGACACAGCTTTTGTAGTTCTAGCTGGAGATCCCATAACTCAGAATGATACAGCAGTGTCACAAACTTTTACTGCAGAAACAATTGCCACTTTTCCTGCTGTTGAAGACGTAGAAGGTAGTTTGCCAGTATTTAGTTATGCTTCACAGATAGCAATGAACCAGGCGTGGTTTATACAAACTGGAGATTATACTAACGCTGATCAGACAAATCCGCTTGTCCCACATAGTGGTTCCAATTTCTTTTTATTCGACGCCTACAACAATTTATCAGGAACCATTTCTCTTCTTTACAGTAATTGTTTAACACTCACAACCGGTTCATTAAATAGTGTAGAATTCTACATGAGTCATGATGATCTTGTATTTAGCACTTATCTTGATAGTATGTACGTGAGTGTTTCTACTGATAAAGGTGTAACATGGACAAGACTGCAAGGATTTCAACGATACGATGCGGCCTTCACCACACCGGATTGGAAAAAAGAATCGGTCGATCTTTCTGCTTATGCCGGCCTTACCATTCAAATTGGATTTGAAGGTGTCAGCGACTTTGGAAACTCTTTTGGGCTGGATGATATAACAGTCATTTCCGCTTCAGTAACTCCCGTAACGTTGATAAATTTTAATGCAACGAGAAATGGATCGGAGAATTCAATTACATGGTCTACATCGCAGGAATTAAACTCCAGGTATTTTGCTGTTGAGCGCAGTACCGATGGAATTAATTTTTCTAAAATAGGCCAGGTTGCTGCAGCAGGCAATAGTAATACCCAAAGGACTTATCAATTTGTGGATCCGTCTCCGGCAAAGGGAATAAATTACTACCGGCTTATGATTGTAGATATTGACAACGCCATAAAATATAGCGTCGTGAAAAACGTGAAAAATTTTGGACTCGTAAGATTTGTGGTATATCCAAATCCTGTTAAGGAAAAATTATTGCTTGATATAGACGTAGAGAAAACGGGGAAAGGAGAGTTGAATATAACTGATATTAATGGCAGGAATATTTACAAAAGCGATGTTACCTTGTTGAAAGGAGTTAACACCATACCGGTTGATGTAGCCAGGTTTTCAAAGGGAACTTACTTCATTAAAATTCAGACGACGGATGAAAGCTTCATGAAAAAATTCAGCAAACAATAAATTTTAAATTTCATTTCTCATTTTTCAAGCCGTCCATCTTTAGGGCGGCTTTTTTATTGCGATAATTTTAAGTAGGGTAACTTTTAAGTCCCTAATTTTGCTGACTTATTATGGTAAAAGTGAAGCAGCAGGCCTCAACTTCTATAAATGTCGAAGAAGAAAAAATAGAAGTTTATGGAGCAAGAGAACATAATCTCAAAAACATTGACATTTCAATCCCAAAAAATAAACTGGTAGTTATAACAGGTATTAGCGGCAGCGGAAAATCTTCACTTGCCTTTGATACGATTTATGCTGAAGGGCAACGCCGTTATATGGAAAGTTTTTCAGCATACGCCCGTCAATTTATGGGCGATATGGAAAGGCCTGATGTCGACAAAATAACGGGACTATCGCCGGTAATATCTATCGAACAAAAAACAACTAATAAAAATCCCCGCAGTACAGTCGGCACTGTCACAGAAGTTTATGATTTTCTTCGGCTATTGTTTGCCCGCATCGGGGATGCGTATAGCTTCAACAGCGGAAAAAAAATGGTGAAGTGGAGTGAGGAAGAAATATTGCAAAACATTTTACAGAGGTTCAAAGATAAAAAAATAAGCCTTCTGTCGCCACTGGTTCGCGGCCGCAAAGGACATTACCGGGAGCTTTTCGAAGATGTAAGAAAGAAGGGATTTCTGAAAGTGCGGATTGACGGCGAGATAAAAGACCTTATACCAAAAATGCAGGTTGACAGGTATAAGATTCATGATATTGAATTGGTAGTTGACAGGTTACTCGTTGCAGACGAACATAAAGTAAGGCTGGGTCAAAGTGTGCAAAAATCTTTACAGCTTGGCAATGGCCTTTTATTCTTATTGCTTAACGATAACAATGAACAGGTGCAATACAGCCGGCAGCTTATGTGTGAAGATACAGGCATCAGTTATGAAGAACCTTCACCCAACACATTTTCGTTCAATTCTCCCTACGGTGCCTGCCCTGTATGTAAAGGCCTTGGAAATGTTTACCAGGTAGATCTTAAAGCTATAGTGCCAGACTCCAGCTTAAGCATAAATGAAGGAGCTATAGCTCCGCTTGGGGAAGAACGTGAGGCTTACGTTTTCAAACAAGTTCAGGCCATCTCAAAGAAAATGAGATTTAGCCTTGATAAGCCTTTTGCAGATCTGCCTGAGAAGACAGTCAATTTTTTATTGTACGGGAGCGAAGTTGTAATACCTGGAAATGATAACGATTACCTGCAATTAGAAAATGATAGTGTGAACATCGGCGAAATGGGTTCTCATCCTATCGAATACGAAGGCGTGGTTAACATGATCAAAAGATGGTTTGGCTCGTCTACTACAACAGATTCGTTACGGTCATGGGTAGAAAAATTTATGCAACTAAAAGTTTGTACTACATGTAACGGTAAGCGGCTAAAGAAAGAGAGTCTTTGGTTTAAAGTGGACGAGAAAGATATCGCCGATTTAAGCAACCTTGATCTTAATAAATTACAGGATTGGTTTAGCAACATTGAGACGCGATTAACCACCCGGCAAAATGTGATTGCAAAAGATATTTTAAAAGAGATCCGGGAACGGGTGGGATTTTTATTAAATGTAGGGCTTACTTATCTCTCATTAGGCCGTCCATCCAAAAGTCTTAGTGGTGGAGAGTCCCAGCGCATAAGGCTTGCAACTCAAATTGGTTCTCAGTTACAGGGAATTACTTACATATTGGATGAGCCAAGCATTGGCCTCCATCAAAGAGATAACCAACAACTTATTAGTGCTCTTAAAAACTTAAGAGATATAGGTAATAGCGTTTTGGTAGTGGAGCATGATAAAGACATTATGCTTGCCGCAGATTATTTAATTGATATTGGGCCAATGGCCGGCAAGCATGGCGGACAAATCGTAGCGAGTGGTTTTCCTAAAGATCTCCTGAAGCTCAATACACTTACCTCCGCTTACTTAAATGGAGAGAAGCAAATTGAGGTTCCATTGGAAAGAAGAAAAGGTAATGGGCATGCCCTTAATCTAAAGGGAGTTTCAGGCAATAACCTGAAAAATGTCAACGCAACATTTCCCCTTGGAAAGTTTATTTGCGTAACGGGTGTAAGCGGTAGTGGAAAATCAACATTAATAAATGAAACACTTTATCCCATTTTAAGCATCCATGCTTATAAAAGCAAAATGACTCCGCTGCCTTATAAAAGTATCAAAGGTCTTGAGCATATTGATAAGGTTGTGGAGATTGATCAATCACCTATTGGCCGCACGCCTCGTAGTAACCCGGCGACCTATTGCGGATTTTTTACTGATATAAGAACATTATTTGCAGAAGTACCTGAAGCCAAAATAAGAGGATATAAACCCGGACGTTTCTCATTTAATGTAAAAAGTGGAAGATGCGATTTATGTGAAGGCGGGGGAATGCGTGTAATAGAAATGAATTTCCTTCCTGATGTATATGTTCATTGCGAAAAATGTAATGGTAAAAGATATAACAGGGAAACACTTGAAATAAGATATAAAGGAAAATCAATCAGCGATGTTCTCGAAATGACGGTGGATGAAGCAGTAGAGTTTTTTCAAAACGTTCCTTATATTTTTAGGAAAATAAAAGTGCTCCAGGAAGTAGGCCTTGGGTATATAACTCTTGGCCAAAGTGCAGTAACTCTTAGCGGTGGTGAGGCGCAACGCGTAAAACTATCAACTGAATTAGGCAAGAGGGATACGGGCAAAACTTTTTATATTCTTGATGAACCCACTACAGGGCTTCATTTCCAGGACATACAGCACCTTGCTGACGTATTAAATAAACTGGTTGACAGGGGCAATACGGTTTTAGTAATAGAGCATAATATGGACATAATAAAAATTGCAGATTATATAATTGACCTGGGGCCCGAAGGCGGAGAAGGCGGCGGAAACATTTTATTTGAGGGCACCCCCGAAGAACTTGCAAAGAATACAATAAGTTTTACTGCAGGTTTTTTAAAAGAAGAACTTGAGAATTTCAAGAGCATAAAAAAAGGCAAAGCATAATAACAAAGTTAAAAATTTGTGGTTTCAGGGGTATACGTTGCTTATGAATAGGCATCGTTGTCCGGGTTAACTTTTATTATATATTTTGCCTGTATTCCGAAGAATATTTTTAGAACCTCGCCGGGCATCTCATGTGGCTTGCCACACTTCTGTCATAGAGGCTTTCATATATCTTACCTATTCTTACACCAAATTTTAAAAAGAAAGTAAAGTAAGCGTCATTTTGTTTTGGATTCCCTCGCTGCACATCAGGTGTACTACGGGTGCGGTTCGGTTCTACAATGCCAATAACTTTGTCATGTATTTGCTTTGCAATCGCAGCATCTGCAGTTGATAAATACTTATCAAAGTAAATAGGATCAACGTACTCAGTGCTAACATCATCAATATAGTCGGTAAATGTTTTTCTTAATAATACTTCGAAACTCATGTTTACCCGGTCGGAAATAATATATTTTCCCCCTACTCCCATAGGAATATTTATTTGGGTTAATGCATAATCTTTTTTCTGCGGGTATTCGGCAAATCCTTCGCCTTCAGTATGCAAGGGTTTAAGATTGTACCAGGTCTTTGTACCATTCGCGTCTGTGATGGATCCTTTGGGATTAAAATGAAACACGCCAACACCTAACACGCCATAAGGACGCAATCTAGGCTTGTAGTCCTCATGCGAGGAATTTAATAACATCAATGGAAATATTTCGGCTGCAACATAAGCTTCAGATATATTTGACTTGAAATCCAGGTTTCTTTGCTTCCTCCATAGTTCATTTACACCTTTGGTATTTATGATTCTATCTTGTCCCTCAAGCTGGCCAACTTCCGCAGCGGCCCGCACACCCAGCCATTCATTAGGATAAACGGTGACAAAAAAGCCTTTCATTATTTTAGTTAAGGGAAGGTTTACATCCTTAATGAAAGTGGTGCCTACACCACGGTGCCCACCAAGGTCACCAAGAAAGAATGACGGACCGATATTTATACCGACCTCGACTCTTGCTTTTTCATTTCCAAAAACTAATGATTGCGTAAAGCTTTTTGTAGAGAGTAAAAAGCTAAGTGTTACAATTATGGAAAACACACGCCATGATGCAGGTAGAGCTGTTTTCATATGGGCATCGGAATTTGATTTTACTTACGGATATAGAATTAAAAATCTCCTTTTTAAAACAGGATTACTTTATTAACGGAGCGCAATATGAGTTTATTGCATTTAGGGATCAATTCCGCTTTTCCATAGGGATATGATCAATCCCATCTTCGAGGTAGATGCCGCCGGTTTGTATAAAATGAAACGATTCGTAAAATCTTTTGAGATAAAGCTGTGCGCCAATAATTACTTTGACGTTGCCAAATAAGCGGTATAAATTTTCAAGGGAATAAACTATTAGTTGTTTTCCAGTTCCTTGTTTACGTGCAACCGGAGACGTAAGTACACGGCCTATGGATGCACCATCAGGATATGGCAAGCCCGGTGGAAGTATCCTGCTATATGCTATCACCACACCTTCATTACAGCCCGTTACGTGATAGCAATCGAAATCTTTCTCGTCACAATCCTGGTACGCACAATTTTGCTCAACCACAAACACTTCATTTCTTATTTGGAGAATTTTATAAAGCTCGGTGGCAGTTAATTCTGAAAAGTGTTTGCATTGCCAGGTAATCATCTCTTCCAGGTAATTATTGAAACGTAATTGAAAGTACAGCAACTTAATGATCTGCTAATAACCATATTTGTCCTTCCATCTTTCTTTTAAAAATTTTCTCATTTCTTCTTCCCTTGCATTTTTTCCCGGTTTGTATAAAAGTGTATTTTTTATTTCTTCAGGTAAAAATTCCATTTGCACAAAATTATTCTCATAGCTATGGGCATACTTATAGTCTTTGCCGTAATCCAGTTTTTTCATTAACCTGGTGGGAGCATTGCGTATTGAAAGAGGAACAGGCAGATCGCCATGTTCTTTCACCAGCGATTGTGCCTTGCCGATAGCCTCAACAGCTGCATTGCTTTTTGGCGATGAAGCGAGATATGTTACGCATTGCGATAAAATAATAGCGGACTCCGGATAGCCAATCATATTTACTGCCTGGAAGGTATTTGTGGCGAGCACAAGGGCAGTAGGATTTGCATTACCAATATCTTCGCTGGCAAGAATTACCAATCGCCTAGCAATAAACTTCACATCTTCGCCTCCCTCTATCATTCGTGCAAGCCAGTACACGGCAGCATTAGGATCGCTGCCACGTATAGATTTTATAAATGCAGAAATGATATCATAGTGCTGCTCACCTTTCTTATCGTATAGGGCAACTTTTTGCTGAGCAGCTTTTATCACAAGATCATCAGTAACCTCACCTCCAACTTCCTCTACCGCAAGAGAGGGGAACTGATTTACTACAAGTTCCAGCAGATTTAATAATTTTCTTGCATCGCCACCGGACAAATTTATAAGTGCCTCGGTTTCCTTCAATTCAATTTTTCTCTTCGAAAGGACTTCGTCGTTTTTTAACGCATAATTCAATAAGCCAACCAGTGCTTGTTCATTTAGCGGTTTCAAAATATAAACCTGGCAACGGCTGAGTAAAGCACTGTTTACTTCGAATGAGGGATTTTCAGTTGTGGCACCTATCAAAGTGATAATGCCTTTTTCTACGGCACCTAA
>JBDUEG010000097.1:0-10411 GCA_040002575.1 Ginsengibacter sp. | reverse complement strand
CATGGCTTAATACCCAGCCTTCTTCACGGTGTGCGTATAACCGTGAGTAAGAACAAAACTTACAAGAGAATACACAAACGTTAGTAGGTTCAATATGAAAATTTCTATTGAAATAAGTTTTGTTCCCGTGTTTTTTTTCACGGATATAATTGGCGAAAGTAGCAGCAAGTCCAAGGCTGGCTCTTTCAAATAAAAGCATACCATCTTCCCCGGTTATTCTTTTATCCGAAATTATTTTCTCTGCAATTTTTGTAAATTCTTTTCCTTCGTTTAAAGAACTTATGGTTTCTAATAGTTCATCTTCTTTTCTATATTCCATGCAACAAAGTTACTTCAGGGCTGGCTGCAAAACAAAGAAGGCTGACCTTATAAGTCAACCTCTTGTTAAGATTTTAAGATAAGCGAATTATTGTTTAACAATTCGTTCTACAACAGTTTTTTCCGTGTACATCAGCTTCACAATATAAACGCCTCCCGGGAACCTGCTAAAATCAACAGTCATTTCTGTATTTCCTTTGCCATTCAAATCTTTTGCCCATACTAATTGCCCAACGGAATTATAAATGCCTATTTTTTGAAGAGAGGTTGGTACCTGGGAATTGCGAATGATAAATGAGTTAGTGAATGGATTTGGATAAATAAGATAGCCCTGGTTCTTGAGCCGCTCAGGTAATGTCTTTGTATAGATGTTTATGTTGTCAAGGTATAAATTATTTTGCTGGTTGCTTTTGGCAACGAAATAAGCCTGGAAATTTTTTGTTCCAATAACGGGGCTCAGGTAGATATTTACATTTCTCCATTGATTATTATTGTTAGGTGTAAACCGGTTAGTAGTTGAAAAATTAGGATCGTTGATCGTCTGAAGATCTTCACCCCACTTCTTCCAAACCGTAGTAAAAGTTTGTCCGCAATCCTGTGTTATGTCTATTTCAAGCGTATCAAGCGGAAGGACAGTGCTGCCGGGATATTGCGCACCTTGGGCATAAGCATAATCGAATGATAAGAAAAACGAATCCACTTTTGCGTCAAAGTTGATAACAGGTGATACGAATTGATCGATAGTGTTGCCTTGTGCATAATCGAAATTATTGATGACCATTGATCCGGTGCCTGTTTTCGCAGCGGCAGTAGTTCTTTCCCATGTGGTAGAACCATCAGGATTTATTAAACTCCAGTTTACAGGGGGGAAAGCGGTGGTTTCAAATCCTTCTGAAACTGGCGCATCTAAAATTGGTGAAATTACAAAGGCTTTTTTTGCCGTATCATTGAATGAGTACTGATCAGGCATGCCATTAGGTTCTGTGCTGAAAATGGAAAGAATATGTGTACCAGGTACTGATGTTACCTGGTTAATAGTAACAACCTGGGTTGAACATCTTGGCAAAGTACCTGTAAAATCAAAAGTGCCAACGGGCCCGTTATCTACCTGGTAATTAATTTTTAAAGTTTTTAAAGTATCGAAGCCATAGTTTGCAATCGTTATTTCAGGAACAAAATCGGGAGTACACAATGTACCAAAAGGCTTATTAATTGAAAGCACGGAGGCATTGAATTGCTTTGTATCAACTTTAGATATCGCAAAATTATCAACGTAGATATCATTGCCATAATCCGAAACTGCACGGATACCTATTATGATAGAACCCACTGTAAGCCCACATGTTGATATGCTTATACTTTCGTTACGCCACTGAGAAGCAGTTGGTTTAAATGCAGTTGTAATAAAGATGCCGGTAGTTGAAAGGCCTGCGCCTCCTTTTTTATACGAAGTCGGAAGCCACGTAACGCCGCAATCGGTTGAGTATATGATTTGCAACGAATCTTTTTCAACGGCAGAGTATTGAGAGTAAGCGACATCAAAATTGATATTGATTGAATCAGCACCGGGTAAATTAATTTTAGGAGATTTTAGAACATCTGCCTCGCCTTTGGCATTGTAGTTATAAGCGTCAAATAACATAGAAGCCACCCCGCTTTTCTTTGCTGCTGTAGTTCTGCTCCAGGTAATACTTCCATCAGGGTTTAATAAACTCCATCCGCCGAGAGGTGGAAAGCTTGGTGCATCGAATCCTTCAATGTTAGGCAGAGTTAATAATTGCAAGACATTGAATGTAATGGAAGCAGTATCGTTTGATGTTCTTTGATCCGCAACTCCATTTGGCTGAAAAGTGAATACCTGCAAGTTGTGAATGCCGGGAGATGGATTTAATGGTAAGTTTATCGTAAAGTTTTGAATTTCGAAAAGGTTCAATGATAGACCAGTGAATGTATTAGTTCCAATATTAACTCCGTCTAAAATAAGGCCAACTGAAACCGACGTTAATTTCGTTTTTCCAACGTTGGTAATTGTAACTTTCGGGGTTATGGGAAGATCACAGTAAGGAGCCGAATTATTGGGATCGATTATAGTTGATAACGCTGCATCATTGGCAAAGCTTAGAAACGATACTTCTGCCCACCACACACCATATCTCGATTGATTGTCCGAGGGCCCTGTTCTTTGTTCAGCATATTCCTGGATGGTCCATAAATTTCCGGTAACAGGGTCAAGTGCGGAGTGGCTATAATCGCCCCATCTTGCTCTGCCGCTCGTATAGTCTTTCCAATAGGTATCGATCCCACCCTTATACACATACTCGTCGTCAGTGGTATTAATGGGTGTCGTGGCAGAACGTGTACTGTATGCAGCATTAACTCTTGTAGATGGTGAAGAAACTGTATAGCCTATCAATACGTTTTCAGCCGGATTTACGGCAATGGTTGGGTAGTACCGGGATGTAAGACCAGCAGGATCATCTATTCTTCCTCTTTGTAATACGGCTCCTGACGTAGACAATTGCCACCATTGCACTGCTGTATGATCAAACCCGGTAGCGGGCAAACCAATGTGGTGTGCACACCAGATTTGTCCATTAATCATCACCGCCGAACTAATTCTAGCATCATTCACTGCGATCTTCCTGGACTCACCTAACTGCTGGGCAAGATTGCCAAGGCCGCCATCGGCCCATGGGCTTCCTCCTGAAGGAAAGACCGCCGTTGCACTATTCCAGGTAAGAGCCGGAATATCTCCGGTAACAGTGGATAATCTTATGGATGAGGCGGGGCCATTCCAGTTTTGCATAATATAAAAAGTGCTCGCAGGCACTGAAGAAAGTCCATAAGCGGTTACAGGGCATGGTGCATCACCGTCGGCAGTTGTTTTTTCGAGGGTTTGCGCATTGGTGCCAAAATTTATTGGATTGCCAGCCGCTAAGTTTGCTTTATCAAATGCAAATAGAATGGGACCTGAAAAGCTTGCAGCACCAGGGAATTTTCTTCCCGAAACAACCAGCAATTTATTATCGAAACCGAGGTAAGGATGATCAAGTAACAAGGCTCCATCTGTTGAAGAAGGTGTAAAACTGTACCTATACCAACCTGCGGCGGGATTACCTGTTTGAGAAACGGCAATGAAAACCTTATTTGTATTATCTGTTGAGATTCCACTTATCCAGAACCTGTCAAGGTAAGGATCATACTGCATGTAAGGATCAGAAATATTGGGGTTATTGAAAAAAGTCGCGAATGTCATCTGACTTATATTGGCACCACCGTTTTTTGCATGCACAATTATATAATCATTTGTAGCAGTTACCACATTATCAATTCCTACTGCACCATGCGTGTCCGGAGGTATAGTTTGTAATGGATCAATATGGCCTAAAAAATTTTGAAGCGGAGGTGGTGATGCCGACTCAATAGATGCAGGAGTAAATGTTGGCAGATTATTTTGCCTCGTAACCCTGGCAGAAGGAGGAATAGGCATTCCTCGTAGCGGCCTCCAGCCTCCATCGATTTCTTCTTCAGTTTTTCTTTCGTGAGGTTGAGATGCATCAATATATGCCAACTCTGTAAAATTAAATTTTTCGGCTATCGCTTTTTGCGAATAGATTTTTGGTGAGAAATTTAAAATGAGAAAGAAAGTAAATAGTGCCTGAAGCGGTAGGTAAGTAAATTTTTTCAATGAAATTGGTTTAAGCCACGAATATCAATTCGGAATAATAGTAAGAATGTTTTTTAAGAATTAAAAGTATGATTTTTTTTCAAACTAAGTGATTCTGTCTCTTGATTTAATGTTCAATATACTCCTGAAAATAAAGGAATAATTTTTTCGAGTGAAGGCCTGCTGCGCTTAATGCAAAATTTATGTATATCTTGAAAACCGGAAAGTTTTGGTAACACTCTTTATATAAAATATGCGTACATGAATATTAAGTTTCGGCTTATTGTGATGAATTTCCTGGAGTTTTTTATATGGGGTTCGTGGTTGCTTTCTTTAGGTGGCTATATGTCTAGTGAATTACATGCTACGGGTTCCGAAATAGGATTAACATATGGAACCATGGGTATTGCTTCTCTTTTCATGCCAGCACTTATGGGAATTGTAGCGGACAGGTGGATAAATGCCGAGAGAGTTTTAGGAATGTGCCACCTGGTTGGTGCAGCATTGTTGTTTTGGGCCAGTAAAGTTCAGGACCCATCTTCTATGTACTGGGTAATGTTATTCAATGCTATGTTTTTTATGCCAACAATAGCGCTAAATAATACTGTCTCTTACATTACTTTAGAAAAGAAAGGTTTGGAAATTGTAAAAGTCTTTCCTCCCATAAGAGTTTGGGGAACCGTAGGTTTTATTGTTGCAGTATGGGTGGTTGATTTATTTGGCTGGAGCTTAACGGCTAACCAATTTCTTGTAAGTGGAGCCGCCGCTGTGTGCCTGGCAGTATATAGTTTTACAATGCCTGAGTGCAAGCCTGCAAAAACATCTAAAGGGGCATCGTGGGTATCTTCGTTTGGCCTGGATGCATTCGTACTTTTCAAAAGGAAAAAGATGATAATATTTTTTATTTTTGCTATGCTTTTAGGGGCTGCCCTTCAAATTACCAATGCTTTTGGAAAACCTTTTTTAGATGACTTTGGTAAAATAGCAGCTTATAAAAATACCTTCGGCGTAAAACACTCTAATATTCTGATTTCTATTTCGCAGATATCTGAAACGTTGTTTATCCTGGCTATTCCATTTTTTCTTCGCCGGTTTGGAATCAGGATCGTTATGCTGATAAGCATTTTTGCTTGGGTTTTTCGCTTTGGTTTATTTGGAATTGGAAATCCTGGCAGCGGTCTGTGGCTACTGGTTTTATCAATGATTATCTATGGCATGGCCTTCGATTTCTTTAATATTTCGGGGTCTTTATTTGTAGAGAAAGAAGCTGATATGAAAATAAGAGCCAGCGCACAAGGACTATTTATGGTTATGACCAATGGTATAGGCGCTTATCTTGGCGGTCGTTTAAGTGGCATGGTAGTCGATCACTTCACAGTTAATAATGTAACCGACTGGAGAAGCACATGGTTTACATTTGCGGCGTATGCATTGGTTCTCGGAATAATCTTTCCCCTGGTTTTTAAATATAAGCATGATGCTAATGCCTTGAAGAAAGTTCATCCCGGACCAATACTACATGTGGAATAATTATTAACCGCTTTAAAATGAATGATTTCTTCTATAATCTTGCTTCCGTATTTTGCCCACCTTCGTAGCAGTATAAAGAGTGTGTTAACGCAAGCCGGTACATTATTAACTTTTAAATCCATAATTTTCAAACTCGAATATAAACTTAAAGCCTTCGCTATTTTTTCACAAATCTTCGATGCTGCATACCTGAGCTGTTTCGTAGTATAAGAAAATAAGTTCCCGGTGACAACTGTTTTATATCAATATCAAAGGAGGTGTTTCCATTCAACATAATATTATTGCTTTTCATTTTTTTGCCTGCTGCATTTATAATTTGAATCGTTACTTCTTCACTTCCTTCCATTGTCGTTTCAATATGTAAATTATTATGGGCAGGATTGGGAAATAATTGAAGGCTAATTTTTTCTTCAAAAAGCTTTACAGTTACAATTTTACTGTAAGTGAATTTCCCATCCACATCAATAATTTTAAGTCTGTAATAATTGATTCCTTTTTCAGGATTTAAATCTTCAAAATTATAAGTTGCGCCGGTAACCAAACCAGACGCCTTTACAAAACCTATTTTTATAAATCGTATGCCATCAGTTGAATGCTCGATTTCAAACAACCTAAAATTGTATTCAGCAACCGTGCGCCATGAAGTAATTATTTTTTTATTTTCATAATGAGCCTGAAAATTAACCAGGGTAACGGGTAAAGCATTAGGCTGCTCAACTATAGTTTGCTGCGTGTTTGTGAGAACGGAAGGATTAAAATCAAAATAAATAGATGCTCTGTTATTGATAATATTTCCTGCAGATAAATTGTTTTTGGGTTTAACATGGAAGGCAATATAGCCGTGGCTTCCGGGCTCGTTACTTGTAGCATCGGGTAAGTTTATATTATTGAATCTCCATAATATCTCATTTCCATTTGTAATACTTATCGTGTATGGATGGCTGGATGAAATCATTTGAATAGTATTCCAGTCTAATTGATTATCCAAAGTGTCTCTTACCAAAACATTGTAAGCTGCGCTATTTCCTGTGTTTTGAAATCGTATAATATAATTCAGGTATTCTGATTTACTAACCTGTTGGGTTGTAATTTTTCCTCCATGTATTTCATCTTTGTCGTTCGGGTCAAGAGATCCATTAGCCCTTTCTAAAAGTATAGATATATTATTTACCGTGTCAAGATCCCCTGCTATAGGAAAAATCGTTGCTTTAAGAAATACCGTATCATTTATCGTAAGAGTTGGCGGGGCTGAGTTTTGTAATTGAATAGTTATTGAAGCTGTATCAAAAGGTTTTAGATTGGTAATATTCAATCTAAAGGTATCTGCGTTCTGATAAGAAAATGAAGGAATAGAAGATACAAAATTTTGCCTGCTATCTTTAATAAATTCAATTGTACCGGAAGTAAGCGTATCTGTTCCTACATTTTTATAAATAATTTTACAGGTGCTTGCAAAACCAGGGCTTGGTGCTGTAACAGGTATTAAAGAAATCTCCAAATCCCTTTTGCCTAAAACAGGCTGCAGTGCGAAACTTGTTGAATCTACATTAAAGTAATTTGTAAAAATAGAGGTTCTTGAAGCAGGGGCAAATGTATAATATGGCAGATTTATATAGGGTGTATTTATGTATGTTCCGGAATCTGTCTCATTATTAAATATTCCATTTACGGTTAAACTTGAGATTGTATAGCCTGCCTTATTACTGGTTAAAAGAACATTGTCCACAAAATTCTCATTCACATCTTTTATGCCGTTAAGATTATTATCAATAAATACAGAACCTTTAATAGTATTTACAGGACCGAATTTTACCAGCCACGCATCTCCGTTTCCATGATTTCCCTGTACATCTCCATCATTAGAATTTGTATAGCCATACAATAGATATTCATTTTGATTTAGTTGCGCCGCATTAAAAAGATAATCAACATCGGTTCCCCCTAAACATTTTTGCCATAAGAGATTTCCGGAATAATCCATTTTGAATAACCACGCATCGCTCAAAGTATCCGCAAAATTATTGGAAAAGGTATGATGATGTCCTGTTACATCACCATCATTTGGCGAAGTACTTGAGCCCACGACCAAATAGTTTTGTGCAACCGTGTCATCATACACCTGGTATACATTTTCGTTGATGCTTCCACCAAAACATTTATTCCATAAAGAAACTCCTCCACTGGTTAATTTTGAAAAAAGAATATCATTTCCATAACTACTATGGTTTGTGATCGCATCTCCATCAGTTGATGAAGTGACCGTAGAAATAAGAAGGCTGCTGTCGCGGTTTTGTAATATGCCTCGCGGCGCTTCATCGCCACTTCCGCCGATAGAATTTTGCCACATTATTGACCCATCAGCATAATCTAACTTTAAAATCCAGTTGTCGTAATAACTATGATTGCCTATGACATCGCCATTATTCGAGGCAGTTACGGAAGAAACTATTATATTTCCGTCATAAGTTCTTATGGCTGTCGATGCTCTTTCATAATTTGTGCCGCCATAAGTTTGTTGCCAGGTAAGATTCCCGGAGTTATCTGTTTTGATAACCCAGACATCCTCCGATCCTTGCTGTTTTGTAATATCGCCATCATTGGAAGTTGTTCCTCCTATAATAATAAAATTCCCATCAGGCATGGCAATCAAGCCCCTTGTACTTTCGTTATTTGATCCTCCATAACAATGCTGCCATGTAACGCTTCCCAATGCAGATAATTTAATAAGGCAAAAATCATTTAATCCATGATTGCCGGAAATATCCCCATCATTAGACGTTGTGACAAGAGCCATAGCTATACTTCCATCACTAAGAACAGACCCGCCCCTGAAATCTTCATTCCCTGAACCTCCTATACTATTTTGCCAAATTATATTTCCGTTAATATCTAATTTTAAAACCCAAATATCCCGGCCTCCATGATTGAGAGAAATATCGCCGTCTGAAGAAGTTGTTTGACAAAATATGAGAAGGCTACCATCCGGATTATAAATCGTACTTCTCAGCGTTTCATCAAGAGAGCCACCATAAGCCCGGCTCCATTTAATTACACCATCGACAGACATTTTGATAACAAGGATATCATTTTGACCGTGATTATTTGGAATGTCTCCGTCGGTTGAAGTGGTCTGTGATATAGTAATAATATCACCATCTATTGTTTTAAAAATTGGAGAGCCTGTGTCTGTTCCTGTTCCGCCTATTGGCCTTTGCCATTGAATTCCCGTTTGCCCATTTATATTTGAATAAATAGATATTAGAAAAACAAAAAACAGGGAAAAGTATAATTTTTTCATAAGGTTTCTTTTTAGCTTTCCACATAAATAATTTGTCAATTCTTTTAAGTGACGATTTATAATAATTACAAACATAGAGGTTATAAAAATCACTCAGCAAATAACTCTTTGGTTATGCTATAAATTTAGGCTAAGCATAAAAAACCCGGCTCTTTGGGGAACCGGGTAATAGTTTTAATAGAACAGAAATTATTTTAAGGCTTCTATCTTTTTTACAAAATTAGATTTAGGCTGTGCTCCAACTAGTTTATCTACAACTTTACCATCTTTCACAAATAATATTGCTGGAATACTTGTAATGCCATAGTTGATGCTTAGTTGCGGATTTTGGTCTACGTTTACTTTACCTATGTTTACCGACCCATCATATTCTTTAGAAAGCTCTTCAACAACAGGGCCTATTGCACGACAAGGGCCACACCATTCTGCCCAAAAGTCTATCATAGTAAGTTTCTCTGAATCAAGGACTTTCTCCTTAAAGTTTGCGTCTGTATATTCTGTTGCCATAGTTTTTATTTTAGTTAGAATTATTTATTATCCTCTGACTGCAAAATTACATCCAATATTTTTACAATGATGATTTGGCATATCCACACTATGTTAATTCCACTACAACATCCAGCTCTGGCTTTTGTTGCAGGTATTTAGCCATTTCGTCATTCATTTGAAAACCATTATCGATGGTATACATGGCAAATTTCATTTTTGAGAGCGGTTCACTAATGCAAAATCTTAAACATGATTTTCCAGGATAACTTTGCACATTGCCCTCAATGAATTCGATAAACCCAGGCGTTACATATTTGGGGTGAACTTCTATCTGTAACTTTTTTGTACACGACTTCATCAATGATTCGAGCAGTGTAATACCGGCGACCTTAAATTCAAATTCTGATTTATTATACCTCTGCTTGAAGCAGCCAGTTAAAAATATTACCCTGCCGGGCTCCAGGTAGTTACTCATTTTTACATAGTCATCGCTCCATAGAGTCAGTTCCATTTTTGAAGTATAATCTTCGATAAAAAATACGCCGTATTTATTCCCATTCTTCGAAATACGATGCTGCGCTTCAGCAACCAGTCCACCAATTCTAAAAAGCCGCCCTGGGTTTGGATGAAGATTTACTGCTTCTTTAAATTCATTAAACTCTGCTATAGTGGTGAGGCCGTAATGTTTTATTTCAAATAGAAAGTTATCAAGCGGATGCCCGCTCATAAACATGCCCGTAACATCTTTTTCATAATCGAGTAATTTAACAAGCGGCCACGGCTCACACGGAGCTATTGAAGGAGGAGTTACGTCTGCCATTTTTAAATCACCAAAAAGAGTGTTAGTGTTGCTGGTAAGCTGGGCCTGGTATTGATTACCAAATCTTATAATTTTTTCAAGCGTATTTATGCTCTCGCCCGGCGCAATAAAAAAGTACTGTGCCCGGTGGTATTCTTTGAAGCAGTCGAATGCACCCGCATACGCAAGGCTTTCAAGTGATTTTTTATTTACAGTTCTTTGGTTTACTCGTTTTATGAGATCATGTATTGATTTAAAAGATCCCTTTTTTTCTCTTTCTTCAATGATGGCTTCCACCGCCGCCTCACCC
>JBDUEG010000096.1:0-10423 GCA_040002575.1 Ginsengibacter sp. | reverse complement strand
TCACTTTTTTGGCTGGTAACAACCGTATTAGTCACATCAAGCTTCCTGTAAGTTGCATTCAACTTAAATTGATGGTGTTCGTTTTTTAGCAACTCTGTTATGAAACTTATGTTTTGGCTCCTGTCGCCAGTGATAAGATTCTTTTGCAAAGGATATTTATCACTTCTTGTAAAATAAGTAATACCCCACCTGTTTAACTTTTGCTCAGCCGATTTTATATAAACTTGCCACAAATCAAACGAGAAGCTTTGCGCATTTAAAGTATCGCTTATCTTATCGAGCTGCTTGTTATGCTCTGCAGAAAATCCCCCACCGATTTTAATATTTTTCAACGAAGCAAAAGTTCTTGAGATATCAATTGAAGGTCTTATAAATACACCGTTTTGAAGGGAACTGTTCACATTGGTGATATAAAATCTGTCGGCGAGCTTCCATCCTTTTATATCCATTGCATGCTCTATTGAATTTCGTATTCCATTATAATCATCATTCCGGATATAATTCGTAAACTGGTATTTGAGATAATTGTTTTGTTTATCATTTAGCTGGGCTGATGCGGTAATCAAATGTTCTGTGGCCGAAGGTGCATAAAAGGGAAGGCTCCAGTCGCGATTAAATTCAACGTTTCGCAATCTTTCAATTGGTCTAAATCGGTCTTGTACATATTCATACCCAACCGTAGTTTGTAATTTCAAGCCCTGCTTAATTTTTCTCAAGACCTCTTGTTCTGTCGTGTATTCGAGTTTGGCAGCTACGCCGTTATCATACTGTTTTCCCTTAGATGAAAAAGTGTTTACATCATAATTGCTTAAGGCCATCTCTGCTTTTATGTAAGATTTTTCAGTAAGAAAGTATTGCGCAGCAACTGTAATAATTTGCTGCTTTTTTGGTGTAATTAAAAGTATTACAGGCTCCCAGTCGCCCTGTGGCACACCGTTTACAGGCTGTATCCACATAAAAACTCTTCCGTTTACATTTCCGGATAGCAGGGTATAATTGCCTTTTTGAAAACCAACATTTGTAAAGGAAAGATTATAAAGCTGGTCATCTTTGTTAGTCGAATAAACATAAATAGAATCACTGATGCTATTATATAAAGTATCAATTTTTTTATATAAAATTTTGCTAACTGAAAAAGTATCGAGCATTGCATCCGGATAACGTGCGCTGTCAATATTGTTTCCTATTTGTGAAAGAAATTGTTTTTGATTCGCATCAAGGGTTTGATTTATGGATGAGTTTTTTGCATCAGTGTTTGAATAAGCGCCTATACTTATTTTGAGTTTATTATTTATATTTATTTCATCGTTTGCATAGAGTAGAGAATTCAAAAAGTTCCTGTCAGAATATTCAAACTCGACTTGGATCCTGCTGTCTTTCGTAATAAGGCGTTTAGAGGTAAACGTTATCTCAGCCGTGTTGTAATTAATAATGTAATCCTGGTCCTCTCCACGTGAAAGCAATTGTCCATCAATAAACACCCGCTCAGTGCCAGCAAGCACAGTAAAAAACAGCTCACCGTTTGCACCTGATAAACGATACGGACCCTGGTTCCCTTCTAAAGGAGTAATTACATTGCGGGTAAACTTTCCCTTCGCAATTGCACCGCTGAATAAAAAAGAATTGGTTGAATTTTTACCAATACGGTTGTCTGTAATGAAGGATGCGCCTTGTAATCTTTTATAGAAGTTCAAGAAATAGTTCTGGCTTTGTCTTACATCAATGTCACCAAAGTTTGCCTGCCATCCGTGCTTTTTAATTTGCATAAAAATGCGGTCAAAATCTCTAATGTCTTGTGTATTACCTTCCGGCTGTATGGGAATATTGTTATCGCTTATTGCTGCAGTAAGTTCCAGGCTATCGCCGATAAATCCGTTAAGCTGCAAATTTAAAGTGGAGTTTACAACTGCATCCTGGTTATTACCAAATGAAATGCCCCGGCCAAAACTTCCGTTGTAATTAATATTGCCAAAGTCAATAAGCTTGCTCTGTGACTGGCTTCCTTTGAAAGTAAATGGCTTCTCGGTAGCGAAATTAAATCGCACACTATCGTAGTTGAAATGCCGCGTCACGGCATTGAGCTTGTACGGAAATGCCCTGAAAGTAATGTAAACGCTATCAGGCAGCGTTAATGATTTCCACGAAATCAAGGCATTTACATAATCCACTGCATAATTACTTGTGTCTACACCTTGTAACATAACAGTGTTCGGCACAACGCTGTTGCTATCAAATTGAACAGGATTTGTTTTAGTAGAAATATATTTTTTACGAAGATTGGAGCCCGGAGCAGGGATCATCTGCGAAAAGCTTTCGTGGATAAATAACAGGGAAATAAAAACAAAATATATTCTTGCGGAATTCAATCAGTTTGGATTTGTAACACTTAAAATTAAGACTTATGATTGGAAAAGCTGATCACGCTATCTAGTTAGGTTTCGTTTTAACACACCTAACGATTTTATCTTTTCCTTCGTATTTGCCAAACCAGTATTTGAATTTGAAAACTTTTGAGATTAAGCGGAAAGTGAATTACACGAGAATCGTGTAAATAGTCGAGGCTTCTATTTCTAACTACAACTTATTCACGGATACAGAACAGGCTCTATATTTAGCAATTGGTGCAGGTGGTGTAACAGGTGCTTATTGTAATCCTCTGCAAGCCATTCTATGGAGCGCATTTCGCCAGCATCACATATTTTTTGAGAAGCATCTCCTGGAACATTTTCCAGAATGATGCACATGTGCTTGTTAAGCAGCTGCCATAAATTAATGAGATCAGCAGTTATGTAATTCTGATAGTTAGCCGAGGCAACCCAGTTATCCTGGGCATAAATAATTTTAGGTTGATGTTCGTATTGAGCAACTACAAAGCGGCGGATGTTGTTTTGCGCGGAATCAATTAAATGGCCCAGCACTTCCTTCTTGCTCCATTTAGCAGGATCAGGTTTATCAAGCCATTCATTTTCTGTTAAGTTATTCAGACGCCCGGCGTAACTGGATATAATGGATTGTAATTGTTGAATAGATTTTTCCATACACAAAGTAATAGAATTATTCTATCACGATTACTCATATGGCTTTTCATTTTGCTGAACGATACGTAAGAGTTCTTGTTTTCTTTAGACAAGAAACTGAATAAAGGCTTGTGAATATTCTATCCAAAAAAATTTCCACTTTTGAAAATAAATAAAAATAAGATAGAGGCAAGTGTTACAACAAATGCGGAGGAAGAAAGGAAATAATAAATTCTTTTTTCTTCAAATAGACTTGTGTTCATAAAATAAATTTTAATTGTTAAGTAATATATTCTATGGACAAGAGTCACTTGCACAGGTTTAAAAAAAAATGGACGTTATGATTTATTTATGATTTGGAAACAAAAATATATTATGCAGTATATAGAAGCGTAGCTTTTCCTGAGTAAATGGCGATTATACTACAGCCATTTCTTTCGCTTAAACCAACCATAAATGACGACGGTGACAAACGCCATAAACAACATTACACCTGGATAGCCCCATCTTTTAGTAAGCTCCGGCATAAATTTAAAGTTCATGCCATAAATGCCTACAATGAAAGTTAGTGGCATGAAAAAAACTGAAAAAACCGTAAGGATACGCACGACTTCATTATTCCGCTTTGCTGAAAAAGACATGCTAAGATTCATAAGATTGTTTACATCATCAAGCAGCTGGTTATAAAGAGTCAGCATTTTAAGGTACTGGTCTTTCATATCCTGCACAGCTGGTTTTTCCACTTTTTGCGGATGCTGATGATTGATTGGCTCAGCCATTAGCATAAGCACTTTGTGCGATAGTGACGCGTGTCTTTTAATTAAATAAAGTTCCTGCACCTGGTCTTCGCAATGCTTCTTGAGCATTACCTGCGATTCATAAAAATCAACTTTATCAGAAAGAGCACCGGCCGGCACATCAAATGTTTCAAGCGCATGCCAGATTATTTTCACCAACAAATCTGTTACAGATAAACACTTTTGAGGTTCGGTATATTTAGTTCGAATTTCATCAAGAAAAGTGGCTGCAGATTTATGTATAGTAATAATAAACTTATCGGTGTAAAATATTGCAATCTTATTAGTAAGTTCCTGGATTGTTGCTATAGGTTCATTAGTTTCTGGAAAGTAAAATCTTAAAATAAGGAAGTGGACATCATCTACCAGCTCATATTTAGGAAGGTGTTCAGGCTGCATACAATCCCGTACCATATGTTCATTAAGATGGAACTCATTGCTAAGTGATTCCATCTCTTCCTTCCCTGGATTTAATACATCTATCCATTTTACACCGTTGCATACCGGATATTCATTTTTTGACATCTCAAAATATTAGGTTCACCAAATTAGAATGATTTCAAATGCCAATACGTTTTTTTTTCTAGGTAAAAGTATTTACTAAAATCAGATTCGCTATTTATAGACTTATAAATTGGCAGCTATGTAATTAATTGGAAGTAACACATTGAATACCGAACCCGTTCCTTCACTCTCAATCCATATTTTACCATTGTGCCTGGTCATAATGTCTTTACAGATATACAATCCCAGGCCAAAACCAGAGATAAGAATTGAGTTGTCTTTCGCACGGTAAAAACGATCGAAGATCCTGGACTGTTCTTCTTTTTCAACGCCTATTCCAAAATCAACCACTCTTATGATGTATTCATTGCCCTGTTGTTCAGTAGAAACATATACTTCACTTGCCGAAGGAGAATACTTCACAGCATTTGACAAGAGATTGACGAGTACCTGCTCAATTCTCTGCCTGTCTGCATTTACCATAAGGTTTACAGTACTTCCTTTTCTTGTAATAGTATGGTTTGGCGAAATCACCTGGAAAGAAGCGATTGTTTCTTCAATAAGAACATTTATATCAAAGCTCGAAATATTTAAATGAAGCTGGCCACTTTGGATTTTTGAGACATCCAACAGATCAAAAATAAGTTGCTGAAGCCTGTTTACGCTATCGAGTGTTTTTTTAATGTACTGTTTATTCGGCTCGTTGTTTTCGATTCCTTCAAGCACCTGCAAATAACCCTTGATACTCGTCAAAGGCGTTTTTAGTTCATGGCTTGCAATGCCTATAAACTCGTCTTTCTTATTTTGACTCTCTCTTACCTGGTCCATTAGTTTATTAAAAACCTTAGAAAGCGTACTAATCTCATCACGCCCATCAGTGGTTACATGTTTCGAATAGTCTCCTGTTTCACTTACATGATACATTATTCTCACAAGATTCAGCAATCGTCTTGAGATATAGGGTTGAACAATGAAGGAAATTAAAAAGGCGAGGGCAACTCCAATAATCAATATGATAATAGCAAGACGATATTGCGTGGCCTTAATGTTATCCAACTCCTTCAGATCTGTCCTTATGAAAACCGTACCGAGCGTATCTGTATTGTCAATTATTTTATTAGTAATAAAAAGATTATGCGTGGTGAACTTAACAGTTCTAACGCCAGGCCCCGGAGAATTAAACAGGAACGTATCCTCTCCCTTCTTTGTATAGCCTGCAAAAAGATGATTCTCCTGATCCAGGATGCCGGCATTTAAAACATCTGGCGATACCTTTTGAAGATCGGATAAAGTTTGTCTTGCTGCATCTTTGTCCTCAAACTGAATGGCCGATATACTGCTCGATCCTATTACCTGGGAAAGGCTGATCATGCCCTCCGACTTGCGTTCTTTATAATCGTTGATGTGTGAAATAACAAGTACAATAAAACACAAACCCAAAACAATTACGCTGGTAAAAACCTGCATAATTATTAGTTTATTCCTTATTGTTAAGTATCGTAGATTAAATAATTTCAAAAAACAAATGCATTAAAGAAAAAAAAATCAATCAACAATTATAGCAAGCTTTAATAGTTGTGAACTTGCTTTCAGGCCTTCATCAATCAGCGATTTTACATTAGCTTCAAATTTAAGTTTATCATTAAGTACAACAAAATTGATTGCAGTACCTAGCCTGGCAAAGCCCGGGCTTTCGCTTATAGTAAGCGTGCCTTTACTTGTGTTTTCGAGGATGGAAGAAAGAGGATATGTATTGGCAGAAGATATAAACAAGATGTTGCAATCCGTAATCTCCCCGGGAGTGTTAAACTTCCGGATAATGATTCTTTTTTCGCCTACCGTCTTTGTTGTTGCGATTGCATCGAGTGGCTCGTAAACAGGAGTATTGCCTATTATTCCTATCACGAATATTTCGCGATCTTGCCCATTCCACTCAATATATTTTGTAAAATTGTAAATGAAAGCTGCCTTAAGCACAGGTTCCTTTTCAGGACCCTGTGCTTTCAATGCTACATTTGAAAAAGTACATAAAACAATAAGAATAGCCCAGCTCTTAAATCTGTCGCAGGTATTTCTCATTTGATTGTTATGATTATCAAACACACTTTATAATGTAATACCAATTTTAAATAAACCGTTGACGCCGGGTTGTTCCAAAACCGTAGAAAATAAATAACCATCAGCGCTACGAAAACCGGGGTCAAGCCATTTTGTGTCAAATACGTTGTGAATATTTAAACTGGCTGTTATTCCTTTATTGAATAGCTTTCCTGTTGTCACTACGAAATTTGTAAGAAAATAACCCGGCACGGGACCATATGGATCTGTTTTGGGTACGGGCCGGTTGCCTATCCAGTTACCGGAAAGGCTAATAGTGAAAAGATCATCAACATGTATAGTCATCCCGGCATTCCCTTTAATGGTTGCAACACCGGGAAGTTTACGGGCAAGCCCTGTGATAAGATTTTTCCCCCACGCATACTGGTAAGTAATATTCACAAAAGCTGAAATTTCTTTTGTAATCGTCATCTCGGCTACGCCCTCTGCTCCGGTTATAGTGAAGACTCCGGGATTTTTATCTACGGTCAAATTTGGAAGATTACTAAGTATAATCACATCTTTAAGGTCATTGTGGAATCCGTTCACCTGCAACCTTAGATTTTTTGTAGGAGCATAAATAGCATTTGCCTCATAGGTTGTGATTTTTTCCTGGTCCAATTGGAAGTTGCCGGAAGGTGGAGGCTGGTGAATTTCAAGATTACTCGGGGCACGAAAGGCCTTACCATATTGCAGTTTAAATGTTAGCTTTTCGCTTGGCTTGTTCACTATGGCAACCCTGGGACTGGCAGCATCGCCAAAATAACTATTATGGTCGTACCGGAAACCAACAGTAAAGTTAGTCTTAACAAGCAGCTTTGTATTTAAGACGTACTGCAAATGGCCTCCGAAATTAGTTCTTATATCATAGACGCGGGGGAGAAACGTAGAGTTAAGATTTAGTACGGTGTCCCTGCTATCGATGAGATAAATTGTATTGGGGTCAAAGGTTGAATTCCTGGCGCCTGCCTCTACGTTATCACGGTTAACCTGCAAGCCAGCAGAAAATCTGTGATTTTCTGAAAGAGCGTAATTTGCTAAAATCTCCCCGGTGATTCTGTTAGAGTAACTGGCAATACCAGAGCGGTAGAGCCTTTTTCCATCTACCGTTATGTATAAATAAGAATCTTCGCCCTGCCCCGTTTCCCTGTAAGCAGCCCGTGCGATAAAATTCCATTTTTCATTTGGTTTAAATTCATTTTCGATAAACCATGTCCGCAGGTAAGAGTCAATTTTGCCGGATCGTTCTCCTCTTATATCTCTTTGAATAAGTCCTGAAACACCCACATTGCTGTTTCCTTGCAAAGGAAGCCGCAGGTACACAGTAGGACTATTTGCATAAGTGCCCCAGCCCATAGGCGTTCTATAGGTGCGATAGCCCAAAGTAGTCTTTGACTTTTTTGCATAATAACTAAGCGTGGTATTAAACGAATAAGCTTTGTCCACATAGGAACCAGAATAATGAGGGTCCCTGTTTTTGAAAATTGGGCCGTCACTGTTATAAACTGTACCTGCTGCAGCAAATTCAAAAGCAGACTTCTTTAACCCCAAGCTTATTTTTTCGAATGAGGTATTAAAGGTTCCGAAACCCTGTTCGGCATGTAAGCCATTAATGTCTGCTCCTTTTTTAGTTATGATATTAATTACGCCTCCAAAAGCATTTGCACCATAAAGCGCAGACACCGGCCCCCAAATAATTTCAACGCGTTGGGCATTGTGCAAACTATAAACAGGCCCGGCCATATCATTGGAGCCAAGAATATTATTTTCTACGATGCCATCAATCATTAAAAGTGCCCGCAGGTTCTCCGCGCCATACATGCCCCTGAAATAAATTAATGTGGGAGCATAGCCATTTATATGAATCATATCTATACCCGGAATATCACGCAATGCGTCTTCCAGTTGTTCATATCCCCGTTCCTCAATCTGCCTGGCAGTAATAACTGTGATAGTGGAGGGTGCTTCTGATGTTGTCTGCAGGTAGCCGGAAGCCGTCACCACCTTTATGTCCATCAATTGTTCGAGAGAAAGATCGAGCAACTTATCAACGTTTATAGAAGAATCTTGTTGAGCCTTTAAAATAATTGATGAAAAGAAACAGAGTAATACAAGAAATATTTTATTTCTCACAGGAAATACTTTTAAAAGTGCAGTTATTCCGCATCATGTAGGGGATGATACATTGTTGTTACCCTTTATATTTTTACGGATAGTTTCTAACAAATAAGGTACCTCAAAAGGCTTTGTTACTAAACCATCTGCCATGCATTCACCGATATTATTAACCAGATCATAGTGAGCTGAAAAAAGAATCACAGGGATATTTTTTGTCTCTTCTGTTTTCTTTAATTTAAGGCATATGTCCCGGCCGTCTTCACCCGCCAATGCCACATCTAATAAAATTAAATCAGGGGAAAAGGTTTGAATAGAGCCGGAGATAAACGTGCCTCTCGAAAGAGTCATTACGTTATAATTATTTCTTTTGAGTAGCATGCTTACGACATCCAGTATATCGCGATCATCATCAACCACAAGAATTTTATCCATCAGTTATTTGGAGAAAGTTTCAAAGAAAATTTATAAGTCAATAATTTTTAGATTTATTTTTTACAATAATCAGTCCAATCTATTACAATAATTAGTAATAAGGTTTATTGCAGTTTAAGGTGTATGATAAATGAATTCCTTTTCCAGATTCAATCAGGTTGCATATTAATAGAAAAAAGAAAAACGGGGAAATTTTTTTACGCCCGTATCGAAAGAATTCTTGCTAAAACCTTTGAGTTAAAAAGATAAACGTGATATCCAGGTAAAGCAGTTGTTTATCATTTTACAACCTTGACGGTCAAAAATGCGGATTCAATTTATCAATTTAAGTATTAATAGATTTAAGTCTTCTGTTTGTATTGTGTTTGGTATTTTTTGATGGCATTGAAATAAAAAATCCGCACTTTTAGATGCGGATTTTATGAAGTTCTAAATAATAAATGAAATTGTCACTTACTACGATAATTAAATTATTTATCTGCAGCTGCTGCCTTGTCTAATTTTTTTGTTGCTTTATCCTGCTTCTTTTGTGCTTTGTCCATTTTCTTTGAAGCCTTATCCTGTCCCATCGTTGCAGAAGAAGTGGTTGTGCCGTCCGTAGAAGTGGTTGTGGTGGTTACGACCGTAGCATCGGTTGAAGTGCTTCCGCTTGTTGCAGCATCTGTTGAAGTACTATTTGACATGCTTCCACTTGCATTGGTGGTTCCATTTACATTAGTGCTGCCATTGGTCGCATCCATTGAATTACTTCCTGATGACATACCTGTGGAATCATGCATTGGCATTTTAGAAGTGTCCGCTGATTGCATCATATTTGATGTATCAGCCCCAGAAGAAGTACCCATCTTGGTTGTATCCTGCGCAAATGCACCTGAAAGTGCAAAGAAGGCAGCTGCTGTAATTAGTGTTTTTAAATTAATTGCTTTCATGATTATTTATTTAGTTATTGTTTGTTGATAGCAACCTGTAGACTAAAATGATGCCAAAAAAAACTTCGCCCCGGTAATATTGAAGACAGTTAACATTTCTTATGACTTAAAAAGCAAGACTATTAAATGACAGATAAATTAAAAAATTTCCAGTCTAAAACTGTGCACGAAACGTGCTGAAATATTGTGATGGGCTCTTGTCAATTTATATAAACTGTACAAATAAGTTATAAATGCACACGCAAGTTTTTTGTAAAAAGTGTGTTTAATCCTTGACTACGTTATATACAAACTTTGCTCCGTCAACAATTGCTTCCAGCAAATAAACTCCTTTGCTTATATACTTAGATGAGGCATTAAATTCCAGCGAATGCCCCGGGTTTTTAAACTCCCTGAAAATTATCGACTTACCCGCAAGATCAAGTAGCCTCAGGGTTACCTTATTTTTCGGTTGGCTGGCAAACCTCAAGTTAATCATATTAACGAAGGGATTTCCTGATACATAGACTTTTTGTCCCTGCGCTGATAT
>JBDUEG010000095.1:0-10521 GCA_040002575.1 Ginsengibacter sp. | reverse complement strand
ATTGGTACAGAAATATACCAATCTTTTTCATTGGGCTATGAAGCAATTGAATAACAGGGAACCAAGCATAGAGCCTACGGCAACAGGGCATATTGTAGAGCAGATCACTATGATTGAACAGTTGCTGCAAGCCGGTTATGCTTATGAAATAAACGGCTCTGTTTATTTTAATGTAAAAAAATATGCCGCCTCGCATGATTACGGCAAATTAAGCGGGCGCATAGTTGACGATCTTTTAGAAACTACCAGGATACTCGAGGGCCAGGATGAGAAAAACGATAAAGCAGATTTTGCGTTATGGAAGTCCGCGCCGCCGGAGCATATTATGCGTTGGAAAAGCCCGTGGGGAGAGGGGTTTCCGGGCTGGCATATTGAATGTTCTGCAATGGCTACAAAATATCTCGGGCCGAGGTTTGATATTCATGGTGGCGGTATGGACCTGCTCTTCCCGCATCATGAAAGTGAAATTGCGCAAAGCACTATTTGCAATGGTGTGCAGCCAGCAAGGTATTGGATGCATAATAATATGATTACCGTAAATGGTAAAAAGATGGGTAAGAGTTATAACAACCAGATAAAGCTTACCGAGATGTTTAGTGGTAATCATCCGTTGCTTACCCAGGCTTTTCATCCTATGTCGATACGATTTTTCATCTTGCAAACGCATTATCGAAGCACGCTGGATTTTAGCAGCGAAGCTATTGCTGCTGCAGAAAAAGGATTGAGAAGATTGTGGGAGGCGTTTACTGTTTTAAAAACTCTAAAAGCCGATAGTGATTGGGTAGCAAACGACGAAGACCTTGACAAAAAATTTAACGGCCTTATTGATGAGTTTGATGAGTTCATGAATGATGATTTTAATACCGCAAAGGTGCTCGCTAATATGTTTGAGCTGGTCCCATTCATTAATTCTGTCAGAGACGGGTTGATTGAAATCAGTTCAATTTCTTCGGCTACAGTTAACCGTATGAAGAAGTCCTTTTCGATATATTTGGAAGAAGTTTTTGGTTTGAAAGATTCTTCTGAACATAGTAACACATTAAACGGCGTTATGAGCTTACTCAGTGATATAAGAAAAGATGCCAGGTCAAATAAAGATTTTGTAACATCAGATAAAATAAGAAATCAGCTGGCAGAGCTTGGAATAAATATGAAAGATGAAAAAGACGGATCAATAAGCTGGGGTAGTAAGTAATATCCAAACCCGTTTCATAATAACTATCAATGGAACATATTCAACACTTAGCAAAGGATAAAAGACTTTTCAGGATCATAGAACTTCAGCAGCCCTATATATTGGAAGTGAGAGATAAAGTGTACTTAAGGCTGTGCTCTTCCATCTTAAGCCAGCAGTTAAGTACCAAAGTTGCCAAAGTTTTGTACCAAAGATTTCTTGACCTTTTTGGAGAAAAAGAGCCCACACCCAAACAAATATTGGCTACGCCTGTAGCCGTTCTTAGAAGTCTTGGCTTCTCAAATGCAAAAGCTTCCTACGTTCATAATGTTGCACGCTTCTTTGTTGAAAACAAAATAACAGATGCTGCCTTATATAAAATGAGCAATGATGAAATTTTAGAATTACTCACTCAAATAAAGGGTGTGGGAAAATGGACCGTTGAAATGATATTAATGTTTACGCTGGGGAGAGAAGATGTTTTTGCAATTGATGATCTTGGATTAAAGCAAAGCGTTATTAAGCTTTACAAAATCAAAGAGACGAACGCTAAATTATTAAAAGAAAAGATTCTAAAGATTTCGCTTAAATGGTCTCCATACAGAACCTATGCCTGCCGCTATCTGTGGGGCTGGAAAGACGCGTAATTATTTCTTTTTAATTAAGGGATTATTGGTTCCGTTCACTACATTATCCACAACGACAAAGTCAGGCAACTTGGAAAAGAACTGGGTAAGAGTTTTGCATCCGTAAGTACGCACATCAAAGCTTGGATCAAGTTTCCTCAAGTTAATTCCGAGATTAGATATATAAGCCTCGTTGCTTTCGTTAATGCTCATGTCATATGCCTTATTAATAAGCTTTGCATTTGGATTAATTTTAAGGTTTAATTTTTTTATGGCTTCTCTTTTCTCAGGCTTTTCAGTTTTTGGCTCAAGATTTTCTACATAAGTGAAAATTTCGCAGGACTTCACAAACGCATTTGGCGTCTTTTGCTCACCGATACCCATAACGAAGATTCCACTTTCTCTGATTCGTTTTGCAAGGCCTGTATAATCGCTGTCGCTTGATACAATACAAAAGCCGTCAACAAGGTCTGCATGCAAAATGTCCATTGCATCAATAATCAGGGCGCTGTCAGTAGAGTTTTTGCCGGTGGTGTAGGAAAATTTCTGAATGGGGTTAAAGGCCATTTCATTAAGCAGGCTCTTCCAGTGATTCATATGTTGTGTAGTCCAGTCGCCGTAAACCCTGCGAATGGTGACCTTTCCATATTTGGACGCTTCTTCAAGAATAAGTTCCATTATTTTTGATTGCGCATTATCACCATCGACAAGTAACGCAATCCGTTGGTTTTTTAAATCCATAGTTGTTTGTTGAAGCAAAATTATGCTTAAACGTTCACAATGGCGCATGGGGCATCCCTGCATCCAATAAGCAACTTTTTATTAGTTCGAATCTTTTATCTTTGGCACTCTCAAATTTTATTTATGAAGTTTATCGTTTCTTCTGCACAATTATTAAAACACCTTCAACAAATAAGTGGTGTAATAAATGCCAACACTGTGTTACCAATTTTGGAAGATTTTTTATTTGAGATTGAAAAGAATAAGCTTACAGTTGTTGCTACCGACCTTGAAACGGTTATGAAAATTCATATGGATATTGAGGCAAAGGATAGCGGCAAAGTGTGCATCCCGGCAAAAATTTTATTGGACTCTCTTAAAAATATTCCGGAGCAGCCCCTCACATTTAACATCGACAAAAATTTTGGAATTGAAATTACCAGCGATAATGGCAAGTATAAAGTAATGGGTGAAAATCCTGATAATTTTCCTAAAGAACCCATTGCAGATTCTGCGACATCTTTTACTGTACCTTCCGCGGCATTATCAACTGCTATCAGTAAATGCCTTTTTGCAGTAAGTAACGACGATCTCCGGCCCGCTATGACGGGTGTCTTTTTTGAACTTTCAGAAAAGTCGCTTACCTGTGTTGCAACGGATGCTCATCGCCTTGTAAGATTCTCAAGGCTGGATGTTATATGCCCTAAGAAAGACACGTTTATTGTTCCGAAGAAACCCCTGAACTTGCTAAAGAGTGTTTTGCCTTCGAATAGTGATGAACTGGAAATTGCTTATAACAGCAACCATCTTTTTGTAAAACATGGCGGAACTGAATTGGTCTGTCGTCTTATAGATGCAAGGTTTCCTGATTATAAAGTAGTGATACCAACCGACAATCCTTATAAGCTTACCGTTAACAAAAGCGACTTCCAAAGTGCCTTACGAAGAATAAGTGTGTTCAGTAATAAGAGTACTAACCAGGTAGCGCTTACCATCACGGGAAGTGAACTACAGTTAGCTGCACAGGATGTAGATTTCAGCTTTGAAGGAAATGAAAGAATGAATTGCCAGTATGATGGCGAGGATCTTCAAATAGCATTCAATGCGAAATTTTTAATCGAAATGCTTAGTGCTGCCGATACAGATGAGGTTACGATTGAACTTAGCACACCTACAAAAGCCGGAATAATAAAACCAACTGAGAAAGAAGAAAATGAAGAACTTTTGATGTTGGTGATGCCTCTTATGCTAAATAGCTAACTACCTCTTTTGTCTTAAGTTTCTTGTATAAGCATTAATATCCTTGCTGACATGGCTTATCAATAAGGCTATCGGGCCCGGCGTCTCGGTAAAAACTATTTCGGTATTTTTAATTATTGTATTACCAAAAATTTAAACATGGTATTAATCATTTTGGGTGTTCTCATTTTTGGAATCACCGGTGTAATTATAAAGAACAATCCAGCTCTTTTCAGGTACAAGAACCTTGGTAGACTAATTGGATTTCTCTTCGTTGTTCTCGGAATTTTAACTGCCTGTATTATCCAAATAAATGTTGGTGAAGCTGGAGTTAAGATCTTATTTGGAAAGGTTCAAAAAGACATTCTTGGGAGCGGGCTACATTTTATAAATCCGCTCCTTCAAATTCAAAGAGTGGATATTAAAACGCAAAATTATACCATGAGCGGCGTAAATGATGAAGGCGATAAGAACGGCGACGATGCAATTAAGGTGCTTGCCAGTGACGGACTCGAAGTAACAATTGATCTTACAGTATTATATAGGGTTGTAGCAACTGAAGCGCCAAAGCTCTTAAGTGAAACAGGAATCGACTATAAAGATAAAATAGTACGCCCGTTGACCCGAACTAAAATCAGGGACAATGCTGTGTATTACCAGGCCATTGAATTATTCAGTAGCAGGCGGGATGAATTTCAGCAGCGAATTTATAAAAGCATCGAGGAAAATTTTAAGCAACGCGGACTGCTGCTTGAGCAGTTGCTGGTAAGAAATATTACGCTCCCTAATTCTGTAAAAGCGTCCATTGAGTCTAAAATAAATGCGGAACAGGATGCTAAAAAAATGGAATTTGTTTTGCAAAAAGAAAGGCAAGAGGCCGAAAGGAAAAGAGTAGAGGCGCAGGGAATTGCAGACTATCAACGCATAATTAATACCGGCCTTACCGATAATCAATTACAATACGAACAGATAAAGGCCATAAAGGAATTAGCATTAAGTCAAAATGCTAAAATTGTAATGATGGGAAAAGGAAATTCTCCCGTGATTATTGATTCAAAATAAATCAAGTAACCTATTTAAAATTCCGATGATGGAATTGATTATTGTAAGAACCTTTAATAATTATTTCTCGGCCAACATTTTATTGACCAAATTAAGAGATGCGGGTGTTCATTGTTACCTTAAAGATGAATATACCGTAACCATGGACCCATTGCTGGCGAATGCTATAGGCGGTATTAAACTTGTAATAAATAAAACAGATGCTGATGAAGTCGCAGCGTTGATGAAACAGTTTGATGAACAATACCGGCGCAATGCGGTTTGCCCAAAATGCGGTTCGAATGATATTGAGCTGGTTCCAAAAAGAACTGTAGCTAACATGGCAACTGCAATTCTAAGTTGGATATTTTCTGACTATGCGGTTTCTGCAGAGAATGTATACCGCTGCGGCATTTGTGGTTTCGAAAGTAGTACGTTACCTGAACCACTCCAAAACACAATACACTATCAATACAAAGATCTCAACTAATAATTTCCGGGTTCATGCTTTTTTTAATTGTTTAAATACGCGATGAAAACAATTGCTCTTATACCTGCCCGTTATGCGGCAACACGTTTTCCTGCAAAACTCATGCAAATGCTTGGCGACAAAACAGTAATATGGCATACTTATGAAAATACGAAAGCCACGCTCCTCTTTGATGAAGTAATTGTTGTAACTGATAGCGAAATCATCTTTAACGAGATAGTTCAAAACGGGGGTTATGCTATTATGAGCAGGCAGCAACATGAAAGCGGTAGTGACCGCATTGCAGAAGCGGTGGCTGACATAGAAGTGGAGGTTATTATCAATGTACAAGGCGATGAACCATTTGTGAAAAAAGAAATTCTCGAAAAACTGGTAGATGTTTTTAAAAACGATCCCCGGCAATTGGTACAGGTAGCTTCACCCATGCACGAAATATCCGATAGTGAAATGATTAAAGATCCGAACGTGGTAAAGGTTGTTGTTGACAAAAATATGAATGCGCTTATGTTCAGCCGCAGCGTCATACCATATCCGCGTGACATGCATGCCGGCACGAAATATTATAAGCACATTGGTATTTACGCCTTCAGGAAAAAAGCCTTAATGAATTTTAGCAACTGGGATATAACGCCACTGGAAGCATCAGAGAAAATTGAATGCCTGAGGTATCTGGAAAACGGTGTAAAAATTAAAATGATACTTACAAAAGAATCCCCGGTTGCTATTGATACAAAGGAAGATCTCGAAAAAGCAATAGACATTTATAATACTCTTTCACACTAACCTTGTTCTTGAATATATAAGACTACTTAAACATTAAAAAAATAATCAGGCGCAAGTGCTAATTTGTATAATATTTCGTTTCTATTCAATTATTCTTTTTATTTTATTTGATTATTATTGAGCTTATGCGACTATCGAAACGTCCTAAGGATTATTTATCGCTTATCAATCCCTTCGAGCTTGTAAAAACAAAAACGGTTCTGCAGGTAAATCCAACCATTCAGAGCATCCGTAAGGATGCGGAATTCACCAAGATTTTTGTTTATGATTATAATAGAGAAAAGATAAACATAGCGGAACTCAAAACTCCCGAAGAGAGCTTTGAATACATTGACACGAGAGATGTAAGCTGGATAAATATAGATGGTCTGCAAAAACAAGTTGTCGAAAGTATTTGCGGCCATTTCCAGGTACACCCATTAATCGCTGAAGATATTTTAAGCATGAATCCAAGGCCAAAAATGGATGAAATTGACGGCGTACTGTATTGTTTGCTTAATATGCTTTTTTATAATGAATACGAAAAGTCTGTAGAAACGGAACAAATAAGCATAGTGCTTGGGGGCAACTTTGTATTAAGCTTTCAGGAAGATCCTTCAAAAGACGTTTTTAATCCCTTGCGTGAAAAGCTCAAGATAAAGGCAACCAAGGTGCGGCAAAATGGACCTGATTTTCTTTTCTATTCCCTTATCGATATGATCGTTGATAACTATTATGTGGTGATGGAAAAGCTGGGAGAAAACATAGAAATGCTTGAAGAAGATATTATTCGCCGCAGTGATACACGTGCACTCGCAAGGATTAATATGCTCCGAAAAGAAATGATAATCTTAAAAAGGAGTGTCGGACCCGTACGGGAACTCATAAACGGAATCTTGCGAAGCGAGAGTGAATTGATAGATGAAAAGACTGAAAAATATTTTAAAGACGTCTACGATCATATTATCCAGGCGAATGACCTTGCAGAAAGTTACCGTGATATGATGATTAACCTGCAGGATCTTTACCTGAGTAATGTGAATTTAAAAACGAATGAGGTTATGAAAGTGATGGCAATCGTTACTTGCCTCCTTGCGCCCGCAACCGTTATAGGCGGCATTTTTGGAATGAATTTCGACAGAATCCCCTGGCTTCACAATCCCCGAGGCTTTTTTATTACCGTTAGCCTTATGTTTATTATTCCTATTTATATGATTTTTCTATTCAGGAAAAAAAAATGGTTTTGAAATTTAACTGCTTTTTAAACTCCACCAATCGATGTTTTTGCCTGCTTATAAATTGGTACAGTACTGCAAGGTTCGCCATACATTATGCTTTTTGCAACAGGCCTTAATATTTTAGTAATTTCCACGTAGGCTGTTTCCGGAATCTTTTTCTCTCCGCAGCCTTTTACAACAACTCTTTGACCGGCAAATTCTGCAGGATCCAGTGTCCATAAGTTCTTCAAAAAAAGCACTTCGTTTACAGTAGTTTCATTCCCAAAAACAATCTCTTTTGCATACGGCTCAAGATATGATGCCGCAAGCATGTAAGCCCACATGGGTATTACAGCATCTGCACTGCATGTAATACCGGCATTTTTACCCTGGTAACCGGAGAAGTCCATATTTTTTAGTGCCTCACGAAAATCTTTTTCTTTCAAAATAAGTTCCATGAACAGGTAATCTTTCAAATCAAACAATTTGACATCGCCTTGCGGATAAAACTTTTCAAGGTCAATTGTTGTAAGAGCGCTTTGCGCAACTTTATTAATAATTACTTCTTCCATACAATAAAATAAAGTAAAGTTACTAATTCATTTTCTCAGATACAGACGCTTAACAAAACTAAAAAAGCCGTTTTAGAAACGGCCTTTTAATATATATCTAATGCATTCAGTTAGAAAAATTTGCTTCTGCTGTCTTTTACATTTGCCATCTTCTTTAATGAATTGAAAGATTGCCCTAAGGCTGTCTGCATAACGCGGGATTGTTCATTATTTCTTTGCTGTGCTTGCTGTTCCGCAGATGCCGCAGGCTTTGCTGATATGCTATTTACCTTGATAATAAACACACCTGTATTTCCAGCGATTGGGGGCGAAATCTTTGATTGATATACCTTATTTAAAGCCGCACCTGCAACTTTTGGCTCACTACCAACACCGTTAATAATTTGAGCATCGAATGTAAGTGTGGAATCCAAACCATTACTTGCAACCTGTAGCCCATAGGCCTTGGCGGCAGCTTCGAGCGATGTGGGATTGTTTAGTTTTTTAGTTATCTCCGAAGCCTTTTTTAAATTTCTTATCATAGTTTCAACCTGCGGCCTTGCGGTAGCTACATCTGGAACGCCTTCACTTACCTTTTTTTCAACCATAGCAACCACGAATTCTTCTTTTACGGAAAAAGGCTCAGAGATATCCCCCTCTTTTGCATCGAACGCCCATTTAATAATTTGTCGTGCGTCCTGCAAACCTCCTAATTGGAAATCATTTTCTTTTACCGGCGTCGGAAAAGCAATTTTGTTAAGGCCATTTTGTGTAATGTATTTATCGAAGGTTTGCCTGTCCCTTGCCTGGCTTGAAAGTTTCGTAGCAGCGGCATTTGCAAGATTAATAGTTTCATCGCTTGGCGCAATTTCCCTTGCCATGTAAGCAATTTTAAATGCAGGCATAGGGTTTTTCTTTTCAAGAATTTCAATATAGTGCCAGCCAAACTGCGTATGAACCACTTGTTTCGTTTCCCCTTTTTCGTTGAGTAAAAAATCGCCAAATTCTTTCGCAAAGCCTTCCCCCTGTATGGTCGCAAGATCAAATGTCATTACACCTTGATCATTATGGGCGACCTTGTCTGTCGAGTATTTTGCTTCGAGAGAGTCGAAATTGGCGCCATTTCTGACAGCGGTCTCTACACTATCCGCAATCCTGTGTGCAATACTATCGGGCATTAAAGCTTGCTGCGTTTGAGGATCATTTGTACCAAGCAAAATGTGCCGGCATTTAATGCTGTCAGGTAAGATTTTAGCAGATATCTTTTTTGCCATTACGTAATTTTTACCATCCAGATAAGGACCCAAAACACCGCCCTCTGGCAATAACGCAATGGTATCTTTCTCCGAACCTTCTATTTTAGCTTTTGGCAAAAAAACATCAGAATAAGAAATCACAGAAGAGTTCCTTCCAAGGAAAGCTTTCACATTTGAATCCGCAGCAAATTGTGGCTTTAACTGTTCGAGCGATTCTTTAATCCGGGCACTATCTGCATGATTCGCTGCAGCATTAAAAGAGACATAAGATATCATGCGACCGGCTTCTTGTTTGAATCTCTTTTCGTTCTTACCTATGTAATCTTTAATGTCATCATCTGTAACCTTTACAAGGCTATCAGATATTACAGAATATGGAACAGCTACATACGATATCGAAGCAAAATGATTCTTTTGATCGTCTGTTTCTTTGGAGAGCCAGGAAGGAGTGTATACGCTTCCGCCAATAAGTGACGTGTATTTAGTATATAAACTATTTAAGCGCATTGGATCTATTACCTGAGTGCTTATTGCGTTCCTCTGTTCTTCGTTTTTAGATTTTTTCGTTTGTGCCCACCACTGCTTAGCCTGCTCAATATCATATTGGCCGGTTTCTTTATTAGTAAAGGCTTGCTTAAGTTGCTGGGGCGCATCTTCGCTAAACATAATAGAACTCATTTCTTTTGGAGTAAATGTTATGCCAAGTTCATTAAACTGCTCACTCACTATTTTTTCCGCAACCATTTGGTCCCACACTGATTGCATGATTTGGTTTCTTTGGTCCGCACCACTGTTAGGATATTGCTGCTCCATCTCTTTCACCTTGGCATTAAACTCATCATACTCTATTTTCTCTCCGTTTACACTACCCAGGGTTGTGGTATTGCCGCCACCAAATAATTTTCCGGTGCCGCTCCTTGAGTCCATTAATATGAACCCTATCAGGCTCAATGCTATAATTGCAATTACAATAACAGCGCCTTTCTCCCGTATGTTTTGTATGATTGACATAGTTGCTTTCTCCTTAGTTAAAAAATAAGGACGGCAAAAATAGTGTAATTTAAAATAGTAACAAACTGTGGAAAACTCACCAATCACAGTATCAGCAAGCCATTTCAATAAATCAAAAAATTAAAAATATTCGTTCCTTTTTTTCTCTCCACAATGCCCTGTGGGGATTTTACTTTTCCTGTTAATAAGTAAGCATTAATCAAAAAAATTCCTTAATAAGAATTTATGAAAAATAACGTTATGCGTTTTATATATCTTAATGCAGAAGAAAGAAACATTTTCCTCTTATCTCATTCACAATTTTTATTTTATTGTGTCACTTAATTTTTTCCTCATACTTTTTTATCAACCTATGTTTACAAAGCATGTTAATTGAATACCACATGTTAAATATGAATGTTAACTTCCTGTGGAATAAAGTGGATAATACTTAA
>JBDUEG010000094.1:0-10604 GCA_040002575.1 Ginsengibacter sp. | reverse complement strand
GCCATAACGAATTTTTTTCCTATCGAAGAAGTGAATAACTGTTTCCAGGTCATAAGTTCAGGGAGTTGATAAATGATCCGATATACAAAAATACTACAGGAAGTTTAAAAAATTTGTTGAACAATTATATTTGTAGTGAAGTGTAACAGAAAAATAAGTCACAAGTTTAACCTACGTAACAAAATATTATCAATTTGGTTGTAAAGCAGGTCAGGCTTCATTGTTCGCCACTGAGGGAAATTTAAAAGTTCTATATAATTATTTAACCGTGCCTTTCTAAAATCGTGTTGGGTCGCCACTGGCATATTAAGACAAACCACCCATCCATCCTTTTCTACAACATCATCATACCACTCTTCATAATAACTATCATCGCTGCTGTGAAAATTGAGAACATTCTCAGCGATAAGAATAAATTTTTTTATTCCTTGCCGCATAAAATCATCAATTACATCACGCTTTAGTGCCATGATATCGTTTTCAATAGCATCATTCCATTCTCCGATGAGTTCGATAATTGCGTACTGCTCCTGGTAGTCGGCCATTAAAACTTTCATATACAAAGTAGCACTGCCAAATTCGTCCCAAAACGGATGTATATAATAATTATAAACCGTTTTTGTAAATGCAAATCCGCTATACTCCCTTCCATAAAAAGGAGAATGCAAGTCATTCTCTGAAGTGTATAAATATTGCCAGTTGTCGTATGGTTCTATGTTCTGCAAGAATGTGTTTTCAATAAATTTACAGATGTCTTTCTTTAGCAAATTTATTTATTTACAACACTCAAAAACCAAATTTTTTCAGAAGAAAAGTGAAATAAAAAGGGCCACTCGAATAAGCAGCCCTAATGAAAAATGATCTTCTAATTATTTTACTCCACAACAAGTTTATCTGAGAATACAGGCTTATTACCTGCATTGGTAATTTTAATCATATACATGCCGGCAGCTTGCTTTTTTTGAAGTTGAAAGTTTTCAACCTGTCCTGCAGCTTTTATATAAACGACTTTATTACTAATTAGCCTGCCCTGAAGATCAGTTAAAACTATTTTGTACTCGCCTGAAGGATTATTATCAAAGGTTATTTTAAACTGTCCGTTACTTACAGGATTAGGATATAATGATATAAACTTATTACCGATTACTTCGGAGCTGATAAGTGAAGGTGCACCAACAGAATTTTGTTTATCTTTTTCGTTCAAAAGATTACTGCTGGCGAGATCAGATGCATTAAAAACCTGCCCTTCAGTTTCAACCTTAGCTGAAGAAAGGTCATCGACATTTACTTTGTAGTATCCTTCAAACGTATTTGCGCTGCTTACAAGCACTTTGTTATCGTTATCAACAGCAGCTCCGTTAACAGTATACGTTGGTGACAGGTTTAGGATTGCACCTTTATAAGTTGCAATTCTTGTATTGATATCAATAACAAAAACGTTGCGGCTTGCAGTAAAAAGATATAATTTTCCGAAAGCCTCACCAACCATATCACCACCCCAGCTGCTGCATTTATTGTGAATCGAAATACCGTTATTGCCTTCAGCATCTACAAGGTTACCAAGGTCAGATATTACTATTTTATTTCCGGTAGTAAAGCGAATAAGATGGTTACCGTCATTTGTAAGGGCATAACCATTCCCGTCCGCACCAATCGTCATACGGGTAATATTCAATGCTTCATCATTTAAATTAGAATTGTTTACAAGTGTTTTCTTTATTGTGAAAAAAGAAGATGCACCGTTATTCTGACGAGTATCAAGCCATACAAGCTGTCCTGTGCGCATGGTTGCGAAAAATAATTTATCATGTCTTTTATCATAAGCCACCGCAGCACTCATTTGATTTGTAGGAGAAAAATTGTTCAAAGGAATTGCATTTGAAGAAATACCTGCACCATTTTGCTGAACAGGAATTGGTAATGCCTTCACATTATCTCCTTCAACATTCTTCCTTGTTTCAGCATCTATATAGGAAAACTTTGATTTACCATTTTCATACACGGTTGTTTTTATATTTCCGGATTGTATATCCAGAACCCTTATATCTGTCCAGTTGAAATTCTTAACAGCTTGCCCTGTAATAGCAAAAACTTTGTTGTCCTGTGAAAATCCCTTTGTTAAGGTGGCTAAAAGTAAAACGGAAAGTATAATTGATGGTTTCATAGTGGTGACGATTGTTGCAGATTATAAATGATTTATTACTTATGGCAATATTAAATAAAGTGCAGCATTTATTTGAATTTTTCAACAGCTTTTTTTACACTTCCATATTTAGTCAAAAGAGCCTTTGCTTTTCGCTGGTCTTTGGTACCTGTTTTTTCCATAACCATTTTGATTCCTCTTTGCACAAGCTTGTCATTACTTAGCTTCATGTGAACCATCTTATTATCCTCTATTCTGCCAAGCTGTATCATTACTGTCGTTGATATCATATTAAGAATCAACTTTTGCGCTGTTCCACTTTTCATTCTGGTGCTGCCTGTTATAAATTCGGGGCCTACTATTACTTCGACGGGATAGTCAGCAATTTTACTTACCGGGGAACCTGGATTGCATGCGATGCTACCGGTAAGAATTCCTTTCTTCCTACAACTTTTCAAGGCGCCAATTACAAAGGGCGTTGTTCCACTCGAAGCAATGCCTATGACAAAATCTTTAGGTGAAACTTTAAATTCTTTCAAATCCTTCCATCCCTGTTTGCTATCGTCTTCGGCAAACTCCACCGCATTGGTAATTGCTTTTTTGCCTCCTGCAATGATACCGGTTACAAGATCAGGAGAAACACCGTATGTGGGCGGACACTCACTCGCATCTAAAATGCCAAGGCGGCCGCTTGTGCCGGCTCCAATATAGAAAAGCCGTCCGCCAGCAAGCATCTTATCGGCGACCGCTTCCACCAGTTTCTCAATTTCGGGAAGGGCAAGTTCTACTGCGCCTGCAACAGTTTTATCTTCGTTATTGATGCCCGAAAGTATTTCCCGGATGCGCATCTTTTCAAGATGCCGGTAGTGAGAAGGTTGCTCCGTAACTTTTGTAAAATCCATCACAAATTTTTATTTTACAAAACTATACCAACGAATTTAATTGTTGAGATTCGAGTAGAGAAGACCTATAATTTGAGGGTTGGAAAGAATAAAATCCTTATTCGATGAGGCAATTATCGATAATTATGATTTGTACAATTTACTCTTTCCTCTTTTTCAGTTCGTCAATTTCTCTTTCAAGCTTCGTAATAGTAGCGTTAATATTATCGAGCCTTTTACCTTTTTTCGAAATTTTGAACGTAGGATGGACCGTTTTAAGCTCAGCTTTATACTCATCTAACTGTTCTTTCAAAGTTTTAAGTTTACCCGCAACTTCGGTCTTTCTAATTGCCCTTGCCATGGTTTTTATTTGTTTTAAAAACATAAAACTAATAAATTAAATTTCTTTTGCTCAAAGCATTTTCATTTTTCTTTTTTAATCATAACTTTTAAAAAATTAATCATTTGGCCACTAACTTTTGTTTATAAAATCTACCAATTAAAACTGTAAAGAACCTTTAAATTACAATCGGGTAACTATCATCACTCGAAAATTTTATACTTTTATACAAATGAAAATGTGACCTTACTGATGAAACTCTGTGGAATCCTTGCTTGTATTGCCCTATCCTTGTTTTATAAAGCCAATGCTCAAAATATTGATTCTACTATCGAAAAATATGCGAATGATTATGGCAATGAACGCGCCTATCTTCACTACGATAAAGCTTCGTACGCTCCCGGAGAAACCGTTTGGTACAAGGCATATTTAATGCAGGGAATTTATCCCGCTACAGAAAGTAAGACCCTATATTTTGACTGGACAGATGACAAAGGGAATCTCCTTTTACATGGCGCTGCCCCTTTGATAGGAGCAACGTCTGCCGGGCAGTTTGATATCCCTGCCGCATACGCTGGAAAATTCATACATATAAAAGCATACACTAAATGGATGCTTAATTTCGATTCAGCTTTTCTGTACAATACTGATATTCGTATTCTTACAAAAAACAATATCTCTCAAGCATCCAAAACTTCAATTATTCCATCGATACAATTTTTCCCGGAAGGCGGAGATATTGTCGCAAACATTGATAATAAAATAGCTTTCAAAGTCAACGATCAGTTTGGAAGGCCAGTAAGTATAAAGGGAAACGTCCTTGACAATGCAGGTAAGATGGTAGATAGTCTCCATATCACTCATGATGGCATGGGTTATTTTTTTCTCACCCCCAGGGAAGGAGAAGTTCTAACTGCAAAATGGAAAGATGAAAAAGGTAAAATGTACTCTTCAGATCTGCCTTCTGTGAAAACATCCGGAGTTGCTTTACATGTTACGCTATCTAATAAAAACCGCATCTTTTCTATCCTTGCTTCACCTGAACAAGCAACAGCTTTAGGAAAAGTGTATGTGATTGGAACTATGTACCAGCATGAAATATTTAAGGTCACCAAAGAGATAAAGACCGGTGAAGCAAAGGGAACAATTCCAACGGAAAATTTGCCAACTGGTATCATGACAATCACAGTCTTCAACGATCAATGGGTTCCATTGGCTGAACGCATTACATTTATAAATAACCAGGAGTATGCTTTCTATCCGGAAATGGAAGTGCAACATTGGGGATTAAATAAACGGGCCAGAAATGAAGTTCAGATTACAGTGCCTGATAGCGTTGCAGCAAGCTTCTCCGTTTCAGTTACCGATATTGACATTGATGCCGACAGTAGTGATCATATCATTTCTCATTTATTATTAACCGGTGAGTTAAAAGGAAAAGTTTTTAACCCTGCCTGGTACTTTACTAATTCAAGTGACAGCCTTAGTAAGCAACTTGATCTTGTAATGCTTACCCATGGATGGCGGCGATTTAACTGGGAAGACGTAGCCAAGGGGAAATTTCCTAAAATAAGTTATGGAAGGGATACGTCTTATCTTACCCTTTCCGGGAAACTATATGGTGCTTCAACTTCGCAACTGAGAGACGCTGATAACATAATCCTGCTGATTAATAATGCAGTCCATGGAAACCAAATGTTAGTGTTACCTGTGCTGCCTAACGGCACTTTTAATGATCCAACTTATCTTCTTTTTGATACCGCCAATATTCACTATCAGCTTTCAAAAGCCAAGGGACTCGGGGATATTTCTGTGAAGTTTATGGAAGGGAGACTTCCACCTTTGGTCAGCAATATTTCTGCCAATGGAAATTATTATAGCAGATTTTTTGACACCGCTGGAAATGCCCGCCACTTAGCACTTGCTAATGAACTTGCGGATATTTTGAATAAGTATAAAGGGAAAGTGCTGGAAACTGTAAAGATCAATCTTAAAATCAAAACACCTTTGCAAATCTTAGATGAAAAATATGCCTCGGGCCTTTTTTCGGGAGGTGATGCCTACCAGTTTGATCTGGTTCATGATACCAGGGCCAGAGGTGCTACCGATATTTTTAGATATCTCCAGGGGCAAGTCGCAGGTCTGCAAATAAGTATAGGGGGAGATGGAACACCTTCTATGCAATGGCGCGGCAGTAAACCGCAATTATTTGTAGACGAGGTACCCACAGATGTTTCAATGGTCTCTTCTCTCTCAGTAACAGATGTGGCATATATAAAAGTAATGAGGCCTCCTTTTTTTGGCGCCTCCGGTGGCGGTGCCGGTGGGGCAATTGCTATTTATACGCGACGTGGTGACGATGCGAAAATTGATGGGGGAAAAGGTCTTCCCGGAAGTATTGTAACCGGATATACTAAAATCCGGGAATTTTATTCTCCTAACTATGGCACCTTCAACGCAGATGACGAAAAGCAGGATATAAGAACGACTTTGTATTGGAATCCACAGATAATTACGAGCGATGTTAATAATAAAGTCACTTTCACCTTTTATAACACTGACATCACCAAAGCCTTCCGGGTTACGATAGAGGGAATGACAAAGGACGGACGGTTGGCACACCTGGAACAGATTATGGAATAATAAAGCGAATCTGTTAACTACAAAATTTTTATTGCAGATTGTAACATGAAAAAAACGTCTTTCTTTTTTTTGACTATAATACTCTGCTTGAGAATTAATGCTCAAGAACAGATTGAGGGTGAATATTATTTACATGGAGCAATGGAAGTTGCAACTGGCTTTCTATTAAAGCCAGATTCTACTTTTCAATTCTTTTTCTCATATGGCGCATTAGACAGGGAAGGTTCAGGAAAATGGTTTGTGAAAGGCAAAGAAGTTTTTTTTAATAGTCGTCCTAAGCCTGAGCTGGATTTTGCAATTATTAAAGCCGCGGTAGCTGATAATAATTTCACTATTTTGAAAATACTTGACAGCAATAAAATTATACTTAGGTATGTATTTGCATTTTTAAAATACCCTGATACGACAATTGAGGAACAAGCGAATGAGGAAGGTGAAATAAAAGTGAATCGAAAAGGGGCAAAAGAAATTTCTCTGGTTTTTGAATTCAGCCCTGAAAAAATCTCCAATTTCCAGGTTAATAAAGACAATAATTATTATGAATTCAAAATGGAGCCATCCATCATGGAAGTTTTTTTTGAAAATTTTCATTTGCAAATTGAATCTGGCACATTCAAAGGCAAGAATCCCTTATTAGACGATAAAGAATACAAGTATGAGAAATCAAATTAATAGATGTAAGGGTTCTCAGAATTTATTCTACGCCGAATGAAATTTAATCAACCCTTCCATAGGATTTTTTGAAATTGTTCCCATGTGTAATTGATATTTACTGCATAATTGCTCGATCACATCCTTGAAACCAAACGCAATACTTCCAGTGAAATGAATTGGTAATTTTTGGCTCTCTTTATACTTTGTTATATGCATGGTAAAAAAATCATCAAGGCAATCTTCAATAATATTTTCAACCATGAAGTGGCCACGGTTCTCCGCCAAAAAAATCGCAAAAGACGCCAGGTAACGGTTTGGCAGCGGTTCCTTATATACTGACTTTAATATTTCATTGTCATTCGTAAAAAATTTTGCATCAAACCTTGCCCTGAGATCTTTATCAAAAATGTTATATAAAAAATGTTGAAGAACGCTTTTGCCGAGATAAGCACCGCTACCCTCATCTCCAAGGATGTAGCCGATTCCAGGGCTATTTTTCACTATACGCTTACCGTTGAAATAACAGGAATTTGAACCCGTTCCTAAAATACATGCAATGCCTTTTTCAGTTCTACATAATGCCTTAGCTGCACCGGATAGATCATTGTCAACAAAAACAGTTGCGCCAGAAAAAATATTACTTAGCGCCTTTTTCATCATCCTCATGTTGTCAGGATTTTTACAGCCCGTTCCATAAAAAAAAATTTCTGCATTAGAATATTTTGCGACAACCGGTAACACATGCGTTGTCAAAATCTTTTCTATTTCATTCCTTTTTAAAAAATATGGGCTAAGTCCTTGTGTAATAAAAATCTTTTTCTTACCTCCATTCAGCAGGCACCATTCGGTTTTTGTAGAACCGCTGTCAGCAATCAATTTGATGGTTGGCATGTTTATCTCATCTTAATTAAGGAAATTTGCGTTCTTAAAATAAAATTAGATAATTAAGGATAGTATGCGGAATAAAAAATTACAAGTTTGGCTTCCTTTGATACTAAGTGTGTGCATGGTAGCAGGGATGTTTATCGGCTATAGGATAAAAGGCAATATGCCAAATACAGGCATTTTTTTTATTGACAGGCAGCGGCCCGTTCAGGAAGTACTGGATCTTATCAATAGCAAATATGTCGATAAGGAAAACATGGGTTCATTGGCTGACAGCGCAATTGATGGTATACTTTCGAATCTCGATCCTCACTCCATTTTTCTACCACCTGTGGAGTTGAAAGAAGTCAATGAAGATCTTGAAGGAAAGTTTTACGGAATAGGTGTTGAGTTCAACATTTTTAATGATACTATTAATGTGTTGAATGTTCTTCCTAATGGACCTTCTGATAAAGCAGGCCTGATGGTGGGTGATAAATTTTTATTTGTCGGCGATTCTGTTATTACTGGAAAAGATATTACCGCTGAAAAGATAAAAAATCTATTAAGAGGAACTGGAGGAAGTAACGCAGACCTAACCATTTTAAGAAATGGAATCAAAAAAACAATCAGCATTAAGAGAGGTTTTATCCCTTTATATAGCCTGGATGCGGCCTATATGATAGCTGATACGGTCGGCTATATCAGGTTGAATAAGTTCTCTGAAACAACTTATAAAGAATTTATGCAAGCTTCAGAAAATCTGCAGAAGCAAGGGATGAAAAGTATGATACTTGACCTTCGCGATAATGGTGGAGGCATATTAACTCAGGCTACCGATATCGCAGACGAATTTTTAAGTGAAGACAAATTAATAACGTACACCGAAGGCGCACATTCAGCGAAAAAGGAATATCGATGTAGCAAGGAAGGTGTTTTTGAAACAGGAAAGCTTGTCGTAATTGCAAATGAAGGTACCGCCTCCGCCAGTGAAGTTTTAATAGGAGCTTTGCAGGATTGGGATAGAGCCACAATAATGGGCAGGCGCACTTTTGGCAAAGGCCTGGTGCAGGAGCAGTATGAATTAAGTGATGGTTCTGGCCTGAGGCTTACGGTTGCAAGGTATTATACACCTCTTGGAAGAAGTATCCAAAAGTCATATAAGAACGGAATTAAAGAATATAATAAGGATCTGCTGAACAGGTTTCATAATGGCGAAATGAGTTTTGCTGATTCAATAAAACACACTAACGAAAAAGAATACAAAACAAACGCAGGTAAAATTGTATATGGCGGTGGGGGAATTACCCCGGATATTTTTGTGCCTTATGATACACTTGCTATTGATAAGGAGATTACCCTGGCCCTGATCAAAGGCACATTCAACAATTTTGTATATCGTAACTACCTCGAGCATCAACAGGAATTTAGATCGTATAATTCCCCAAAAAATTTCCTGGAAAAATATAATCCGGACGACGCCACACTTAAAAGCCTTAAGAGCTATGCGCAAACAGATTCAATAGAATTTAATCTCGCAGATATGAAAGAAAAATCCTTGCTTCAAAAACAAATTAAGGTGATGACTGCAAGACAAATGTGGCGAACCCAGGGATTGTATGAGGTTAGCAATTATGATGACGATACAGTAAATAAAGCCCTGGATTTTATTAAAAATGGATCTGTTGCAAACATGAGCAGGTAAACCGTCTGCGCTATTTTTTTTAACTTTATAGCAAATAAACTTTATGTGGCTTAATAGCATCCTCGATACCATTGGCAACACGCCTCTTATCAAACTTAATAAGATCACTAAAAATTTGCCGTGCACCGTTCTTGCAAAAGTGGAATATTTTAATCCGGGGAACTCAATCAAAGACCGAATGGCTCTTAAAATGCTTGAAGTTGCGGAGCAGGAAGGTAAAATAAAACCAGGAGGCACTATTATTGAAGGCACGTCTGGTAATACAGGGATGGGCCTTGCGCTTGCTGCATCTGTAAAAGGATATAAGTGTATTTTTACAACTACTGATAAACAGTCCAAAGAGAAAGCAGATATTTTAAAAGCCGTAGGCGCGGAAGTTATTGTTTGTCCAACCAATGTTGAACCATCTGATCCACGATCTTATTACTCTGTTTCAAAAAGACTTGCTGAAGAAGTGCCTGATTCCTGGTATGTGAATCAATATGATAATCTTGCAAACAGGCTTGCTCATTACGAGCAGACCGGCCCTGAGCTCTGGACACAGACAGAAGGCAAGATAACTCACCTGGTGGTAGCAACCGGAACAGGGGGCACGATCGTTGGCACAGGAAAATATTTGAAAGAAAAAAATCCGAAAATAAAGGTATGGGCAATAGATAGTTATGGTTCTCTTTTAAAAAAGTACTTTGAAACTGGCGAGCTTGATGACAACGAGGTTTATCCTTATATAAGTGAAGGCTTTGGTGAAGATTTTGTTCCTGCTAATTATGATATGCAATATATTGATGCTTTCGAAAAAGTGACCGATAAAGACGGTGCTGTAATGGCCCGTCGCATTGCTAAAGAGGAAGGATTATTTTGCGGTTACAGTGCAGGCAGCTGCCTCCAGGGATTGATGCAACTTAAAAAGGATTTGAAACAGGATGATGTTGTCGTTTGTATTTTTCATGATCATGGCAGCAGGTATGTTGGAAAAATTTATAATGATCAGTGGATGATGGAACGTGGCTTTCTTGAAGTCAAGACTTTTAAAGACCTTGTTAGCGGCCGGGGATCAAAAAAATTATTAACCATAAAGCCGGATCAAACCGTGTCAGAGGCTATTACATTAATGAAGGAATATGATATTGAAAACATACCTGTAAAAAATGGTGAAGGAATTATTGGATCTTTAAGCGAAGGTGGCTTATTCACCAAAATATTAACCGATCCTGAAATCAAGAATCATTCAGTAGAATCTGTTATGGAAACCGAATACCCGGTAGTAGCTTTTGATACGCCTGTGGAAAAACTAAGCAGATTAATTTCTAAACAGAGTGGAGCAGTTTTGAGCAAAGACGAAACAGGAGCTTATCACATCGTGACCAAATACGA
>JBDUEG010000093.1:0-10667 GCA_040002575.1 Ginsengibacter sp. | reverse complement strand
ATGTAATTAAAGGTGAATTTCCATTATTCGTTCGCATATCCGCTACAGATTGGGTGAAAGGTGGATGGACCGATGAAGATTCAGTTTTATTGTCAAAAGTTTTAAAAACAGAAGGAGTAGACCTGATAGATTGTTCTTCAGGTGGACTTTCGCCAGAGCAAAAAATTCCGGTAAAACCCCTCTACCAGGTGCCTTTTGCTGAAAAAATAAAAATTGAAGCCGGAATACTTACGGGTGCAGTAGGCCTCATTACTTCAGCAAAGGAGGCAGAAAGTATTTTGCAAAATAAGCAAGCCGATCTTATAATAATGGCAAGGCAGCTATTGAGGGAACCATACTTTGCGCTGCATGCAGCAAAAGAACTCGGTGTTGATATGGAATGGCCGGTACAATATGAAAGAGCTAAGAGATAATTTTCGGTATAGATGCTTTTTGGAAATTTAAACTTTAAAAAAAATACTTAGGTATTTACTTCTGAAAAGAAAAATACCTCAGGAATAAAAAAGCTCCCGGGCAAACCCGCGAGCTTTTTTATTAAACTAAATAATTAAGGCTATAATTATCTCGTCGTGTCGTTTTTGTCTTTTTTACGTCCAATGATATAACCTCCTGCTGCTCCCAATACGCCACCGATAATAGCACCTTTTCCTTTCTTTTTACTAATGATTGCTCCTCCTATGGCACCTGCCCCGCCGCCTATTATGGCTCCTTTAGCAGCTTTGCTCATTCCTTTTTTCTCCTCAGGCTCTGCTGGCACCGGGTCGGTGTTTACAGCAGGTTGCGTCGTCGTGTTTACTGTAGAACTTTCAGTGGTAACCGGTGCCGGGGTGGGTATTGTTGAGGTCGTTGCCGGCTTTTCTTTCCTGGTAGTGGTCTTCGTTTTCACTTCTGATGTGGTTACTTTCTCCGGTGCAACTGGTGCAGGGGTAATTACTGGCTGCGATGAGGTTGCAGTATCAGTTAATACACTGTTGTTATAATTAGTTGAAGTATCGGCAACTATTTCTTTTCTAGTTTCGGAATCCGTTTTTGAATCGCCGTTGCACGCTGAAAGTGCTAAAGCAATAATAATTCCTGTAGTTAATAATTTCATATTGTTGTTTTTTTGGTTGTAATAGAACGTTATAATTGAAAATATATTTCAAAAATTTACTCTCGTTCCTCAATGCATGATTCAGGCCAAATTTAGCACGGTATAATAAAATTTTGTAAATTTTTTTTGCTGTGATATGTCTGGAATAAAACATCGGACTGCTTCTGTTTGGCATCTGATATGAACAGTACGTCATTGTTAATTAATTACAAAAGCCAATTATAAAATCTTTTTTAAGCAATAGCAAATGAGAATCTGTACAAACAACACATGTAAAGCGACAAAATGAATGTAAGTTTAAATTAAACAGAAGCTAAAATAATAATCCTGCACCTACGTTATTTCTTTATTCATTAATGCCCTAACCAATATTTTATGAAATTGTTAAGCAGCTTATTCCTCCTTTCATTGAGCCTGAGTCTTATTGCACAAAACAAAGTTTCGCACGTTAAGATGGTTCCTACAGTTAATGCAGACATAGAAAAAGTAGCGAGGGATTATTATGATCATTTCGCTAATATAAAAGGTGAGAAAATTTCTGAGACGGAAAATATAATAGAATATTCAAGCAAAATAAATCCGCAAGGAGCCCTGGAAAGCACTATAATGCAAATTAAAAGCCTGGATAATTCATATAGCTGGCAGGCGCTGATGCTTGATACCGAAGATTATAAAGATGCTGTTGCCAAATACAAGGAGTTGTACAAGCAACTCAACGGCTCAAAGATTTCTTTAGGTAATGGTAAAGCTTACAGGCTGAAGGGAGATTACGACTCCCCGGATGGATCAAGAGCATTTGCCTCATCAATCATAGGGCTTGACGCTGGCGAAAATGAAATGCACCAGTTTAAGATTGAGATAGCCCTCAACTACGCTATGCCAGAATGGAGCGTGAAAATTTATGTGTATGAGAAAGAAGATGATCAAGACATAAGGCCCACGGTCAATAACGATTATTAAGCCTGGAAATCATTGCTTTTTTAGGCGCTCGTAGTATTCAACACCAATTGTGCCGTCAGCGTTATGAATCATTTGCCGGTATTTATCAGGGCTCTCCATCTCTACATCTACATCAAAAGTATTTCCTGCTATAATGGAATAGGTTGAATTAAGGTCGGTCTCTTTTATTTGATTATCGCTCTTCATTTCAAATGTTCCAAATCCAATTCCCACTATAGTTTTCGAAGTTGAATCTTTTACAGTATGACCAAACATGAAATAGCCATCATAATAGGTCTTATACTGAGTTCTCACATTCATTATTGTATCTTTTCCCCTTATGTTATAAGATTTTACTTCTTTCCATAAACCATCCAAAGGAGTCTTTGCTGAGTGCCCCACTTCCTGGTATTCTTCGGTAAGCTTACTTTTTTCACCCTGCACAACTATTTCGGGAATAACTTGCTTGTAACCATCCTGGTCCTTTTCTATTTCCAATTTATAACTAATGGGTTTACCAAGCGTGCTATCAGATGCGCTGTAAATAACATTTTCCGTTACGCTTTCCTTGCCTGGTGTATATGAGCCTACACCAAAAGCAGAGACTGAATCTGCGGGATTCACCTGCGAATACATAAAGAAAGAATCTGTGTAAATCTTAAGTTGCTTGAGGGAATTTAATTTGGTATCCTTGGTGCCATCATATAAAGTTTGTGACTTCATAAGATACGTACCTGGCATGTCGGGAGAGTTTGAAGTATCAGTGCAACTGAATAGGGATACGATTAAAAAACTTATTATTATACTTTTCATAATTATAGGTTTTAATCTGTACTTAAATTAAAAAAAATAATCCGTAAGAACAATTATATAAACCATTATTTATAATTATAATGTGCCTCTACCCACATTTTGTTTAAAATAATTGTAGAATGAAAATCCTCTTTATCAAAGCAGTTCTCCTTAACAAGATCTTGAAGGACATTTCTATTGTTCAACGGAAGGATATCCCTTGGCTATCCAGTCTGTTTTGATATTATGCGGAAGGTTAAGCAGATGATAATTGGTAAAACCCCGGCTTTTAAGGAAAGCGATGGCGGGACGCACATTGGGGCAATGTTCAAACGGGCAGCAGCCACAGTACACGACAATACTTGTTGACTTTGATAAACTGTTTACGGCTTCTTTGAACGCAGCCATATTTTGTTCTTCCTTTATCATTCCAATATTTACTGAACCGGGGATAACGGCCCCAGGCCCTACACTGAATATTTTCGGCAAATCTTTCTTTGAATTAAGTGTGGCAGATAAAGCAGCAGGTTCAATCAACTGATCCTTTGTCCAGTTTTCGGCCGTTTGAGCGGAAGAGCTTTTACTTGATAGAACCAGCAATAAAAAGACAAAACTGGTGATAATCGAATTTCTATTCATACGACAAAGATACTGGTTAGAGTGAGCGATTACAATAAGAGAAGTAGTTAATGCTAATAGTCATACAACTACATAAAATCATAGTCAAGTACACGGCGGGCATATTTTTTGTCCTGGATAATCCAGGTAACCTCATAGCTTCCGGTGTTGTCTTTTGAAAAAATATACAAATAAACTCTGTGCCCATCTTTCGAGCGATAGATGCCGTTCCTTGAGCGCTGAACTCCTTTGTCTGTATAAGTAAAATTCGCATTATAGAGATCAGCATATGCGGCAGCGGGAATGTCTACCGTATCATTATCAATAGTCATGATAATACTGGCTATATACTTAAATGGTATGTAACCGTAATTGCCGTAGTATGTTTTCTTATCAATTCTTGTAAGATATTTTTCATCTTCATAAATAAATTTGTGTTTTAATTTATCAAAGGGCATTGTAGTGATAGTGCTTTTAATACCGTCTCCTTCAAAGGTCATATAGTCGGCGCCAAATGAAGTAAACGGAATTTTTTTAAATTCTTCCTTACCTACACTTTCACTAATGCCGGATAAAGTAAATGACGCTAAGTCACTTCGTACGTCTCCCTTCGGAAGCTTCATAAAGGACTCATTTTTTCGCCGCGTATCCTGATAGCTCAACTCACGTTGAGCAACACAAGCCACACTATAAAAAAGTACAAATGCTATTAAAAAAAATTTCATGGCTATTTATTTCTATGATGCTTAAAAGTAAAAGAATGAAGGTTAAGAAAAATAAAAATAAAATTGATGGGTTATAACTTTAGCGAAGATGTTATTAGTTGGTTTTGCCGGAACTAATAAAAAAATCATCCACTCTTTTATTGAACTCGTCCTTGTGCTCTTTTAATGTAGCATGGCCAGAGTTAGGAACAATCCATAGCTCAGCCCCAGGAATATTTTTAGAAATTAATTTGGTATGATCAGTAACAATGACATCATGATCGCCACCAATAATCAATGCAGGGCATTTGATTGATTTAAGTGACGCTAACGAAATGTTGGGCTGCAGCCAATCCAGTAAAAATAATTTCCAATCGTTTTTATCATTAGCCGTTGCAAGCTTTTTATCTTTTGAAGATTCAAAAGTTTTTTTTGAATCCATCCACGCAGAGGGAATAATTGCGGTAGAATCAGGCCATAAGTTGGCTCCTGTAGAAGCAAATTTTATTACCTTACCAGGATGCCTCATTGCAAGAAGTATTGCATTAATTCCTCCATCGCTCCATCCTAATACATAAGCTGAATCAATATGTAATGCGTCTAACAGCGCAGCTTCATCGTCTGCCATCATTTCAAAACTTAGCGAGTCTTTGTCATCTTTTGTCTTTCCCTGTGACCTGCTATCCAAGAGTATCACTTTATATTTTTTCGAAAAGAAAGGAATATTGCCGGCAAAGCTTTTTATGCTACCACCATTACCATGGATCATAAGTAGTGGCTTTCCACTTCCATATATTTCACAATACATTTCAACCCCCCGAATGTTATAATATTTGCCCACATCAGCGTTATCACCATAAGCTATTTTTTTGCTTTTACAGCAAAGACAAAAAACACTTGCCAACATCATTGAAAAGCAGAAAAACAATTTTTGCATACGTTAGAATTTTTGCTAAGTGGATTTTATGAATGTAAATTCAAACTTCTTATGCAGATTAAGTTAGTAAAAGCCTGTACATTCTTTAATATTTACCGGGTGTATTTATGCGCCAGTTTAAGAAGATCAATAATTTCAAAAGGCTTTAAAATGAAATCGTCCGCTCCGCATTCAAATGCAATTTCTTTTGTATCCCTGTTTGCAGAAAACAAAACCACAGGAATTTGATTAGTTGAGGGATCAGCTTTTAATTCTCTGCAGATTATTTTCCCGTCAATCCCTGACATCCAGATATCAAGAAATATCATGTCAGGTTTTTGCTTACACAAGGTTTTTACTTTTTTGCCGTCCAGAGTTGTTATAACAGAATAACCCTCATCTTCAAGTAAAATTTGCATAACGTCGACTATCCCGGGATCGTCATCTGCAACCAAAATTGTTTTCATATCAGACCTGAGGTTTTATTTCAAAATTATCAACTTTTTCATTCAACTTATAATTATAGGGTAGTTCAAAACAAAATGTAGATCCTTTGCCTTTCTCACTTTGAACCCATATACGGCCTCCTTGCCTTCTTACGATCTCCTGTGAGATATATAAACCGATACCCATGCCCGGAAATGTCTGGTAATCCGGGCCACTAACCCTGTAAAATCGTTCAAAAATTTTGTCCTGGTTTTCTTTTGATATACCTACGCCCTGATCTTTAACAGATACAGTTATCCCTTTTTTTTCCAAAGAAGTATAAATATCTATTTTATGTGCCGCCGGTGAATATTTTATAGCGTTTGTAATAAGGTTAGTCAGCACCTGCGCTATGCGATCCCTGTCTCCAAAAATTTTTTCGCTCTCATCAAGTTTTAATACGATTGCATGATCACGGGTTGTTCGTTGGAGCTCCTCAGCCACTTCGATTACAAGTTCATTAAAATCGTAAAACCTTGACTGAAAATGAAGCCTGCCTCCTTCGATTTTAGTTACATCAAGCATGTCGCTGATGAGACCTACAAGCTTATTAAGCTGCTGGTCCATTTTTTCAACCATTTGGGCAGATTCTTCACTACCTTCTTTACGAAAACGTTTTAGAAGGATTTGAGCATAAGCTTTTATACTTGTTACCGGCGTTTTTAATTCGTGTGTTGCTACACCTACAAAATCATCCTTTTGCCTTTCAAGTAAAACTTTGTCGGTAACGTTTCTAAAATTTGATACCAGGCCATTCACTCCCGGATGATTTCTTAAATTAGTAACGGTACTTTCTATCCAGGCCCAGCTTTGATTTTTATGTAAATACCGGTGAACAAGAGTTTTCGATTGTCCCGGCGATTCCAACAACGAATCTATAATCCCCTTCTGCATTGTCATTTCCTCTTCATGTATATTTTCCCAAGCATTCATCTTTTTGAATTCATCAGGCGTATACCCTATCACTCTTTCAACCGCCGGGCTTGCGTACATGATGTCGCCCTTTTCATTCGTTACCATTATTGCATCACTGCTATTTTCCAGCATTGCACGAAATCTTTCTCCTCTTCTTCGCATGTTTCTGCTGGCTCTTGTAACAGCGCCGCTTAAGGAGATTAACAGTAAACATTCTACAATGAATAACACTATCTGGATGCCCTGGTCACGGTTAAGATAAAAGGAATGATAGGGATAAAGGAAATAATAGTCGCTTATGAGCGCTGAGATAATGGTTGTAATAATTCCGGGGCCAACACCTCCAAAACCTGTGGTTAAAATTACAATACCAAAGTATAACAGGAACGGGGTTTGAAACCCTATAGTATTATAATTGTATAGTTTTATAACTGTAGCTACTATTAATAACACAACGCTAAACCCATACCTGATATACCATTTGCGCTTTAACATCGCCTTATCGCTCCAAAAGAAATAATTAACTTTTTTGGCGAATGCTAAATAATATTGCAAACTTGTTTTAATCATTTCGCAGATGGAATTACAGACAATCTCTTAAATAGTAATTGCATTGGTTCTTTGGTATATTTCTTAATTTCTCAGAAAGCGAACTGAGTATAAATATATAAATTAAAAAAAATTACAACGACTACGCTTAAATCTACGATTCCTTAAGATCAAATGCAAAGTGCCGTTGGGATTTACAAGTACTCTCTACGTTGATTCTTTTGGTGGCTTAAATTTTTTCAAATGCTTCCTCACAAATAACATAAATAAAGGAACAGTATAGAAGCTATACAAAACATAAAGGGTGTTACCGGGAAACATTAATGAGACAGCAAATACTATTATGATCGCCATACTCAATACCAAAGCGCTGTATTTACTTTGCAGAAGGATATAGTTTTTTTCCATTTCAAAACCACTTACGCAAATTTTTGAACTCTTTTTAAAAAGATAAGAACAAAGAATAAACTGCGATACCATAACACAACCTATGTTTATAATGTAGATTAGAATGGGTAGCAAGAAATGCGGGCGAATATGCTCTGTAAGACCCGAAGCTGTAAAGGGAAAACAAACAATAAAAAAAAGAAAAACGAGGTTACGAAATATTACTCCGTTGTTATACTTTTTAAGGTATTTAAAGATTTTTAGATGCCGGGACCACATTGCTCCAATAAAAAAGAAGCTCAAAGCAAATCCAAGAAACCTGATAAATACAGGTTTAAATAATTCTTCTATTTCTGCTGTATTCGCGTTTCGCGGTACCTCAGGAAATTTAATCTCTATAATAAGCAGGGTGATTGCAATTGCAAATACAGCATCACTAAAAAGGATCATTCTTTCCAGTTCAAATTCTTTATGTAGTTCCGCTTGTGTGTCTGACATTAATATGTTTAAGCAGTAAATTTAATTTACGTCAGCATCATTACATATTTATTTGTTAGCAGTATCTCCTTTCAAAAAATTTCCGGTAACTCTCTTATAAGCGTCCGATGTATTTCTACCGGCAAAGCCGTCGGTTCTTAAAGGTTGCCCTACTGCATTTAGAAGTTTCTGCAACTGTTCAGCATTAAGATGATATTTATTGGGGGCATAAAGCACCTCTATTCCAAGTTTCCTGATTTGAGAAATACTGTCTAATTCTCCTGCAATGGCAATTTGTAATTCGCTCATGCGGCGGAGTATAACGGCAGTACCTGTTTGAGAAGAAATGGCGTTTGGATCAAAAACGCCGTCCTTTACAAATTTTCCTTTGGAGTATTGATTGGAAAAACTCCACAGATATGGTGAGTTGATATTTTTTTTGCGATATCCAAATCCATTATATTTTTCAAACGCATATAGTATTCCACTTATGCTCCAATCAGTCCATTGGGTAAAACCTTCAACGGTTAATGCATCTGTTGCACTATCAAAAAAACTGAAAGGTGGATTGCCTTTTTTCGGGTTCCCTTTTGGAACCTGTATAGTTCTCGCTGTTAGAGAGTCGCCATTGTGTAAATGCTTGTTGAAATTGCAGCTGCATTCCATGTTGTGTATGATGCCAATAAAGTACCATGGAATATTAGTAACAGCAGCAATCGCTTCGTATTGTGCTTTACCTGCAACTATAGTTTGAACACATTTATCCAAAGTGGCATATTTGCCTTCCCGGATAATGCAGGTATCGAACAGGCGCTGGTATTCTGCTTTGAGAGATTCTGTTAATGCGGGCATAGCATTTCAATTTAAAAAGATGGAAAAATTTCCGGAGCTTTCCTGGCGAGCGATCAATATAAACACATCAGGTTACAATACAAAAATCAATAATTTTTTTGGTAAGCCAAGTTACAACCATTAAAAAATCAGGAAGACTTCCATCAAGTCTAACAGTTTAGACTACCGCCTTTAGCAACCTGAATTTGTCAGCTGTTATCTTTTCTGAATTTTTTAAACAGGTCTGCTTTGAATTGTATATTTCCATCAGCACCAGGCCGGCCTCTCAGGTAAATACTTGCACCTCCTTTTTTATCCGCACCTTCATTCTGAGGGACATAACCGTCTTTCCGCTTTTTTAAATTTTTCAAAGGCACCTGTATGCTCATATCAGTATTGCCTTTCATGCTGTAGAGTCCTTCTACAAACAAAGAGAGCACACTAGACTGAATCTCCATACGATTGATCTTCACTTCCTGGTTAGAAATCTCCAGGCGATCCTTCAGTTCGGCGAATTGTATATTTTCAAAATCGCGGTTTTTAAATAAAATGTTTTGTAATTTTTTTACGGGTTCAAAGTCATTAAGTGCACCATTCTTCAAAGAAAAGTCGACAATGCTTTGTACACTATTGGGATACGCTTTACCGTCATCATCCACTCCAAGGGTTGCATTTATTTTTGCGCTTAATTTTCCGGAAAGATTTTTTGCGGTAATGCCATCCTGCCCAAAGTTGTTGAAATCATTAAAAATTTTACCTACATCTACATTGTCTAATGAAACGTTTACTTTGGCCTGGTGATAGTTTTCGCGTTGTGTCACGAGCGATCCGTTAAGCTCCATCCTGCCTCCGGACTGTTCCATACTCACGTTATTAATCAGGTATCTGTCCTGGAGCAAAGAAATATTTGCTGCTACATTTGTTGCCTGTAATTTTTTATAAACCATCTGGGTCGCTTTCAGGCTCACATTTATTCTACCCTGCTCCAGCACTGCATCTATTTTATCTGAAATGTCTCCAAGGGCACTACTGCCCGAACTTTTATGCGAGGTTTTTTTTCTCGATTTTAATAAATAAGTGAAGGATCCCAGGTTAAGTGATGGTGAAAAAATATTCCAGTCAATATTAACTTTGTCGGGTTCTGTATTAATCATGGAAAGCAAATTTTTTGCTGTGCCATCCATTACAATCTTATTATTTAAAACATTGCACTGAAGATTCTCAACGAATATATCTGAATTCCTGAATGCTATTCGCCCGTTCACGTTTTTTAGTTCCACATCTCTTGGCGCATAAAGAATATTTCCATTTTTAAACTCTATTATGCCGTTGATAAAAGAGTTAGTATTACTATTCCTTACTATCGGCCCTTTATAAGTAAGGTTAACAGATCCATCGCCTGATTGTAGTTGTATGGAATTACTTCCAAGCAGTTCATTCAATTTAGTGAGAGGAAATGCTGATTTGAAGTCGCAGGTAAGGATAGGCTGAAATAGATTTAGAATTTCAATGTTGGCGGAATTCATAGGCAACCCATGCCACTCTGCCGAAAAATTGCTGATGATAATTTTAGAATTTGGATCCCGCCTTGGCAAACCGGGTGTTACTTCATCTGTATAAAATCCATTGAAAGTCGCATTATCAAAATCAAAAAAAGGAGTTTTCAAATGAGTGCCTTGCACATTCCATAAAATATTTATTAATGGGTCTCCACCATTTAGCGGTCCGCTTATAACTGCATCAGCATCCACATTTTTATTAAGGTCAACAATTGATAAAGCAGTGGCGATCTTTTCTGTCAATAAAGATTTTGCAAATTGGAAAGGAATTTTCTTTGTATGTACCTTGAGAGTGAATTGGGGATTTGCACCTATAAGATGAAACGAACCGCTGAGATTGAAGGGCTGCCCCGATAATTTTATATCAATACTATCGAATTGTAACTGGCTTAATTTCTTAT
>JBDUEG010000092.1:0-10702 GCA_040002575.1 Ginsengibacter sp. | reverse complement strand
TTCCTAACTCAGCATACGATGTGGCAACTTTGTTTATTGCACAAACGTACGCTGCGGTACGCAAGTCAGGTATTGCCGGAGTCTTTTGCCATATATCAACAATTTCACGTGTTGCCGTAATCATAGTTTCTTCCAGACCGCTTCTTACAAGGTCAACCTCATCAGCGCCATGCATTATGAAATCCCGTTCAGCAACACTTACTTTTTTATTGGTAAGTTCTTCAAGCTGCCCAAGAATATGGGTGTTCATATTTTCAGTGAACCTTTTTTCCAGCCTGCCATAACGTACATGACTAAGGTTTTTCAGCCATTCGAAATAACTTACAGTAACACCACCGGCGTTTAAGTACATGTCAGGTACAACCAATATTCCTTTCAGATTAAATATTTCATCTGCTTCAGGGGTGAGGGGACCGTTAGCAGCCTCACCAATTATTTTCGCTTTTATTCTAGATGCATTTTCGCCATTTACCACATTTTCCAGCGCTGCAGGAATGAGAATGTCGCAATCCATTTCCAGTGCATCAGTATTTTTTTCAAAATTTTCCGCTCCGGGGAAGTCAAGTATGGAACCCGTTTTGGTACGATGCAGCCAGACTTTATCTATGTCAAGTCCTTCCTCACTCCTGATAGCACCTTCATACTCTGCCAGCCCCACGATAATTGCTCCTGCCTGTTGAAAAAATAAAGCGGTATGATATCCCACATTTCCCAGGCCTTGAACACATATTCGTTTCCCTTTTACCCCAACACTTAATCCTAATTTATCCATTATCGATGGCATATTGCATATTTCGTTCAGGCCATAAAACACTCCAAGCCCCGTTGCTTCTTTTCTTCCACGTACACCGCCCTGAGTTACTGGTTTCCCCGTCACACAGCCGGCTGCGTCAATTTCTCCCGGATGCATGGCTACATAAGTATCTTGTATCCAGGCCATCTCCCTTTCTCCTGTTCCATAATCTGGTGCAGGTACATCGGTACCCGGTCCAATAAAATTTTTCTTTATTAATTCAGCTGTATAACGGCGTGTAATTTTTTCAAGCTCATAAGGAGTATATTCCTTTGGATTAATTTTAATGCCACCCTTGGCACCACCAAAAGGGACATTCACAATGGCACATTTATAAGTCATCAGTGCAGCAAGTGCCATCACCTCATCCTGGTTTACCTCATCGCTGAAGCGGATACCACCTTTACAAGGTGTTTTATGATGCGAATGCTGCACCCTGTAGGCTTCAATAGTAACAATTACGCCATTTTCTCTTTTAATAGGGAATCGCATTTGATAAACACTATTGCACTGCTTAATCTGTTCGAGGATACCGGGATCCCAATCAGTGAAAATCGCTGCTTTATCAAAGCTTCTTACCACACTCTGAAAAAAACTATATGGAACTGGAGAGGACATAAATTTTTGTTGTATTATTTAGCAATCTATAATTATTTAATCCGTAGAAATGTAACCTTAGTTTATAGCATTCTTTCCTTCTTAGAAATTTTTCTATCAATCCTTGCGAGGTATAAAAAAAGTACGATAAGAATGGTGACACACACAGCCATCACGACGTATATTTTATCATGGCTTCTCATAATTGAATCCACCGAATCTTCGTTTGATCCTGGAGTCGCCTGCGCAAATAAAATAATGCTTATTAAAGAAAGCGTAACCGTACAGCCTATGCGCCTTAAAATTTCTCTAAGCATTAATCAGACTTTTATGGTCGAGCAGGCTCAACCTTATTTTTAAATTACTAATCCAGATACCTAAAATGAACCATCCTATAACTGCGGGCCAGAAAACCACTCGCATTGTTGCATCGAGGCTGCCACCGCCCAAAGCCGGATTACCGCCACCTTTAGCACCTTCCATGCCACCGGGGTGGAGCGATTGAACCAAGCGCGGAAGAATCATTATAAGAGGGATATATATGAAATAAGCGAAAATATTGTAAACGCCACTTACCCGTGCTTTTTTATCAATATCATTCATAGAGCCTCTTAGAACTAAATATGCCAGGTAAATAAGTTCTCCGATGGCCGCAGCTATTTGCTTGGGATCATTACTCCATGCTTCCCCCCATGTATACGTGGCCCATATAGAGCCAGTTGCTAAACCTAAAATTCCAAAAACAATTCCTGTTTTTGCAAACTCAGAAGCGTAAATATCGTACCTGATATTTTGCTTACGCAAATAGGCTATTGAATAAAAAAGAGAAAGTGTAAGCAACGCCATTTGGCCAAACCACATAGGCACATGGAAGAAAAAGTTACGAATGCTCTGGTTTAAATTACCAACATGTGGAACTTTTATTAAAAAACCGGCAGTAAATGTAAAGAGCAATAGCGCAATGCATACTATTTTCCACCAGGTAAATTTCATTTAATTTTTTTTAAATAAAAGTCTTTTGCGGGGGCAAAATTAGGACAAAACTTTCGGGATAATTTCTTTTTTATTTGCCTTGTTAAGTCAACTGCAGTGACGGTGCGTAATTATTCAGACACTAAGATTTTGCCAAATCAGTAACTTGCGCACATGGATCAATATCTTCATCTTCTACAAAAAATTATCGAAACCGGCATAGACAAAGATGACAGAACAGGAACGGGTACACGTAGTCTATTCGGTCATCAAATGAGATTTTCGCTACAAGAAGGTTTTCCGTTGGTAACCACGAAAAAACTTCATCTCAAAAGTATTATTTATGAGCTGCTTTGGTTTTTGAAAGGAGATACAAATATTCAATACTTAAAGGAACACGGAGTAAAAATATGGGATGAATGGGCGGATGAAAATGGAAATCTTGGGCCTGTGTATGGCAAACAATGGCGGAGTTGGGAAGGTGCTAATGATAGAATAGTTGACCAGGTTACTGAACTTATCCATCAGTTGAAGACGAATCCGGATAGCCGGCGGATGATAATAAGCGCGTGGAATGTTGCCGATCTGCCCGAAATGAAATTGATGCCATGCCATTGTTTGTTTCAGTTTTACACGGCCACCTCCAACTCCCCCAGAGGGGGAGAGCGAAGAACATTATCGTGTCAACTATATCAACGCAGTGCAGATGTATTTTTGGGAGTGCCTTTCAATATTGCTTCCTACGCTTTACTGACTATGATGATTGCCCAGGTTTGCGACATGGAAGTTGGAGAATTCATCCATTCCTTTGGAGATGTTCATTTATATAGAAACCATTTTGAGCAAGCAGAATTGCAACTAACAAAAAAACCTTTTCCACTTCCGGAAATAAAAATAAATCCTGAAGTAAAAGATATTTTCAATTTTCAATTTGAAGATTTTCAGCTGCTCAATTATGAAAGCCATCCAGCGATTAAAGCACCTGTTGCTGTGTAGAGTTGACAAATGACGATTGGCTGACAGGTTGATAAATTGATTAAATTAAGAGAATGTATATTGACTAATGACTTATTGACTCAATGAACATTGACCTAACTCCTATAATCTAAATTAATTTTTCTACAATGCTCTCTCACATCGTCGCTGCCTCTGAAAATAATATAATTGGTTCAAAGAATGAATTGCCCTGGAGTCTGCCGAATGATTTCAAATATTTTAAAAATAAAACATGGGGAATGCCGGTCATTATGGGGAGGAATACTTATCAGTCTCTTAAAAAGTCTTTACCGGGACGAATAAATATTGTAGTGACAAAAAAAACTGATTGGCATCCTGAAGAAGTTTTTGTTGCTAATGATATTGAATCTGCAATTGAAAAAGCACAAGAAAGTGATGCCAAAGAAATTTTTATAATTGGGGGCGGTGAAATTTTTAAACAGACGTTAGATAAAGTTTCAAGAATATATCTTACAAGAGTTCATACAAAAGTAGAAGGTGATACATTTTATCCTGAAATAAATACCATGGAATTCATCAAAATCAGTTCGAAATCTTTTCCTGCTGATGAAAAAAACAATTTCCCGTATACATTCGAAGTATGGGAAAAAAATCCTGGAAAATCATAAATCACATCAGGATGTATTCTTCTTTTCAGTTAGCCAAAAAGTTTATTCAATATTATTTCAAGTCGGGAAACGGGAAGGGCCACGGCATTCATTCACCTTTTGTATTTGACTTCGTAAAAAATATTCTAAACGATAATAAACACTATGATTCTTATAAAAGCATAGAGAGATTACGCAAGCACTTGTTAAATGATAATACCATCATTACGGTCGAAGATTTTGGAGCTGGCTCTGCAGTTATTCCCTATAGAGATAGAAAAGTAAGTGCAATTGCCGCGTCTTCATTGAAAAAGAAAAAGTTTGGGCAGTTACTATTCCGGATTGCAAAGTATTATAAACCCAAAACCATTGTCGAACTGGGGACATCTTTCGGGATTACGACCTCTTATCTTGCCTGTGCAAATTCCAGTTCCAGGGTTTTTACAATTGAAGGATCTAAAAGCATAGGAAATATTGCGCAGGCGAATTTTAAAAAATTAAATCTCGAAAACATCAATTTCATACAGGGTAATTTTGAAACAGCATTCCCTAAAATATTAGGTAACATTGAGATTATCGATCTTCTTTTTGTTGATGGAAATCATCGCCTTGGCGCTACATTAAATTATTTCCAGGAAAGTATAAAGAAGTCCGGGCCTGCTTCCATTTTTATTTTTGATGATATACATTGGAGCTCTGAAATGGAAGATGCATGGGAACAGATAAAGACGCATTCCTCGGTAACTTTAACCATCGATCTTTTTTTTATAGGACTTGTTTTTTTTAATCCTGATTTTAAAGTGAAACAGGATTTCGTTATAAGATTTTAATTGCGTAAGAAGGCAATAAAAGGTTCTGCGCAAGAATAAACTTTTATCATTTTCATAAAAATTATTGAGTTCTAATTCATAATAGAATTTAAACAGCCTCTCTTTGTTTGGCAGATCAAAAAAATAATAACTAATTTGACAGCAATAATTGATTATGACAATAGGTGTATTGAAAGAAGCTCAACCTGAAACGCGGGTTTCTTTATTACCTGAACATTTGGCGGTATTAAAGAAGTATAACGTAAATATAATTATTGAAAGCAGTGCTGGCGAGAATGCGTTTGCTAAAAATGAAAAATATTCGGAAGCTGGCGCGACAATAGTTTCCAGAAGTGAAGTACTTACAGCCTCTGATATTATTCTATCAATAAATCAAGAATCATTTGATATTGAAAATCTGCACTCTAAAATAATACTTGGCAATTTCCAACCTTTATATAATACGTCATTTATAAAAAGGTCCTCTCAGAACAACATAACGGTTTTTAGCATTGATATGATTCCCCGCACAACCCGTGCGCAGAGTATGGATGTACTAAGCAGCCAGGCAAATATTGCCGGGTACAAGGCTGTATTACTTGCAGCTAATTTGTTTCCAAAATATTTCCCCATGTTTATGACTGCTGCAGGAAGTATTCCGCCTGCCAAGGTGCTTATACTGGGAGCTGGTGTAGCCGGACTGCAAGCTATTGCAACTGCAAAAAGATTAGGTGCTGTGGTGGAAGTATTTGATACCAGGCCTGCGGTTAAGGAAGAAGTAATGAGCCTGGGTGCAAAGTTTGTAGAGGTAGAGGGCGCCGCAGATGCGAGCAAAGCCGGCGGCTATGCGGTAGAGCAATCAGAAGAATTTTTAAGAAAGCAAAAAGAAAAAATTGCTGAAAGTGTGGCAAAGGCAGATATTGTAATTACAACCGCCCAAATACCTGGTAAAAAAGCTCCTGTTTTAATTTCCCATGAAATGTTGGATAATATGAAAAACGGATCAGTAATCATTGATCTTGCATCAGCAACAGGAGGTAATACAAGCAATACAGTGAATGAAGAAACCGTAAAATACAATGGGGTAAGTATTGTTGGAAACTCTCGATTGGCGGCAAGTATGCCTTATGATGCTAGTAAAATGTACGGAAAAAACATCCTTAATTTTTTGCAATTAATTATTGATAAAGAGGGCGCATTAAATTTAAATTTTGAAGACGATCTTGTTAAAGGAACTTGTATAGTTCATAATGGCGAAATTGTAAACGAAAAAGTAAAAGCTGCCTCATTGCAATCTCCCGAAAAATCGGGATAACGTTTTTTTAAAGGAGAAGGGAACGATTTTATAAATCTATTGTATGCAAACGATTTTACATTTTATTAATCAGAATATTGAATTGATCTATATCGTTATTCTCATGATTTTCTTAGGAATTGAAATTATTGGTCGCGTTCCAAGCGTGCTGCATACTCCTTTGATGAGCGGTGCTAATGCGATTCATGGTGTTGTAATAATCGGTGCAATCATAGTTATGGGCAAAGCGGAAAGTGATAATTACATAGCATTGATCCTGGGCTTTCTTGCAGTAATATTAGGAACCCTTAACGTGGTGGGCGGATTTGTAGTAACGGATAGAATGCTTGAAATGTTTAAAAAGAAAAAATAAGACACGAATCAACTAATTAACGAATCAACCAATTAATGGGCATTAGTATTTTATCTCTCTGCTATCTTATTGCGTCGGTAACTTTTATTTTAGGTTTAAAAATGCTGTCCAATCCTGCTACCGCAAGACGAGGTAACTTAATTGCTGCTGCTGGTATGGCCATTGCAATTGCCGGGACTATTTTTTTATATGAAAATGACGGAAAAAAATTAGGAAACTATGGATGGATATTCGCAGGAATTATTATCGGAAGTGTAATAGGAACAATCACTGCAAAAAAAGTTAAGATGACTGCAATGCCGGAGCTGGTGAGCTTCTTTAATGGCATGGGTGGTGCATGTGCTGCATTAATTTCTATCATCGAATTCGGGCATTTATCCAGGGAATTTTTTTCAGGCGCAGTTGCTTCAAATTGGCAGTCAACCCTATTGATAATTTTTTTAGGATTAATTATTGGCTCAGTTTCATTCGCCGGTAGCATGATAGCATGGGGGAAGTTAAGTGGCAAAATAAAAGACTTTTCGTTCAATGGGCAGCACATAGTTAATATTTTATTATTACTTATAGCGCTTGCTTTAGGGGCTTATCTTTTATTTAATCTTTCTCCTTCCAACTATATTATTTTTTATTTTGTTTTCTTACTTGCACTTTTATATGGAGTATTTTTTGTGTTGCCGATTGGTGGGGCAGATATGCCTGTTGTGATTTCAATCCTTAATTCTTTTACCGGCGTGGCAGCCGCCTGCGGAGGGTTTTTATATAATAACAAAGCTATGCTTACAGGTGGTATCCTTGTCGGTGCCGCCGGAACTCTTCTTACTATCTTAATGTGCCGCGCAATGAACCGAAGCCTTAAAAATGTTTTGATCGGTTCATTTGGAGGTTCTTCTAAATCTCCTCTTGGCGGTCAAAGTGAATTAGGTAACTATAAAGAAATTTCACTTAGCGATGCAGGTATGCTCATGGCCTATGCTAAAAAAGTAATGATTGTTCCCGGTTATGGTTTAGCAGTTGCGCAAGCTCAGCATACATGCCACGAGCTTGAAAAGTTACTTAATGATAGGGGCGTAGAAGTTGAATATGCAATCCACCCCGTTGCAGGCCGTATGCCGGGCCACATGAATGTATTGTTGGCTGAAGCTGATGTAAATTATGAAAAGCTTAAAGAAATGGATGACGCTAATAACGAATTCAAATCTACTGATGTCGTTTTAATATTGGGAGCCAACGATGTTGTAAACCCTGCTGCAAAGAGCGACCCTTCTTCACCCATTTATGGCATGCCGGTGCTTGAAGTTGAATTGGCTAAAACAGTAATAGTTAATAAAAGGAGTATGAAGCCCGGCTATGCAGGTATTGAAAATGAATTGTTCTATCAGCCTAAAACATCCATGTTATTTGGCGATGCTAAAAAAGTATTACAGGATTTGCTGATTGAAATCAAAAACGTATAGGTATTCAAAGGATTATTTTCAGACAATTATTAGATCAGGCTAGATAAAAGAATTCATTTTAAGGCTAAGGCATAAAAAAACCCTGCAAGCGCAGGGTTCTTATTTAAATATTATAGATTTAAGATTTTGAAGAAGTGGTCATAACTTTCTTTTCTTTCTTTTCTTTTTTAGTTGAGGTAGAAACAGCATCAGTCTTTACCTTAGTCCCTTTGTCAGCCATTTCTTTATCATAAGCGGCCGGCTCAAGTACATCACCTGTAAGTTTAATTGATTTCACGTCGTCAGCTCCTGCAAACTTTACGGTAAGTGTTTTATCAATGTGTCCAAGATTAGCCGCATTGTATGTTGCTTTAATGTATCCTGTTTTTCCCGGGGCTATTTCAGACTTGGTGTAATCGGAAATAGTGCAACCACATGTAGGACTTGCTTGTTCTATAAGTAATGCTTGTGAGCCAATATTTGTTACAACAAAAGTTGCTGTTGCAGGAACTCCTTGTTTTACTTTGCCTAAATCATACGTTTGGACATCAATTTTTGCAACATCATCTGCTTTTTTTTGAGCGAACAATGAAGTTGAAGACAGGGCAAGGATTGCAAATAGTATTTTTTTCATGTTATTCTTTTAAGTGTTTTTTGATTTATTGTTCGTTTTTTAGAGAATTAATTTTAGTATTTTCAGGAGCAGAACTTACTGGAGTTTTCCATACGTCACCCTTAATGATGATTTGTTGGGACTGATTTCCTTTGTAAGTTATTGTAACCGGTTTTGCAAATGTTCCTTCATTTTGTGCATTGTAACCAACAGTAATTTTTGCTGTAGCGCCGGGAGCTATCACATCTTTATTCCATTCTGGCGTTGTACATCCGCAACTTGCCTGCACATTGTCAAGCGAAAAAGGTGAGGAACCTGTATTTTTAAATTCAAAAACATGGGTAACCGGCTTGCCTTGTGGTATCTTGCCAAAATCAAATTCGGTCTCGGTAAGACTTAATACTTCAGGTGTTGATTTCGAAGAATCAGCCATGTTTGTCGGCACCTGTGTTGTTGCAGAATTGATCGTTTTAAGTTTTTCTTTAGAAGAAGTATTTGATTGGGCTGTTATCGAATAGGAAAAAAACAATCCGAATAATAAAGTAAAGATTATTTTCATTTGCTTAATTTAAACGAGATCAAAGATAATAAAACGAAGGAAAAGGTTGCAAATTGTGAGAAGGTTATTACATTTTTAACAATCAGCCATTATTAATATTTTTGACAAATGGATACAGCCCTTCAGGAAGAAGCTTTAATTTCTCAAAAGCTGTCCTTTGATAATTTTAAGGAGGAAGTTTTAAAAGACTATCGCATAGTATGTGAGAGCCGGGAGGCTAGCCTGCTTGGCAGGAAGGAAGTGTTGACGGGCAAAGCAAAGTTTGGAATTTTCGGAGGTGGGAAGGAAGTTGCGCAGGTCGCAATGGCGAAATTTTTTATGCCTGGAGATTTCAGAGCCGGATATTATCGTGACCAGACATTTATGTTTTCAGCAGGTCTCGCAACCATTGAACAATTTTTTTCGCAATTATATGCGGATACCGATATAAACAATGATCCTTTCAGTGCAGGCCGCCAGATGAACTCTCACTTTGCTACGCCGTTTGTGGACGAAAATGGAGATTGGCTTCCACTTTCTCAAAAGAAAAACGTTTCCTCAGATATTGCTCCAACAGCAGGTCAAATGCCCCGAGCTCTTGGGCTGGCTTTAGCTTCAAAAATTTTCAGAACTGAAGAATCTTTCCGCGAAATGACGGATTTAAGTAATAATGGAAATGAGGTTTGCTTCTGTACCATCGGAGATGCATCTACGTCCGAAGGCCATTTCTGGGAAACTATGAATGCAGCAGGAGTGCAACAGATTCCTCTTGCGGTATTTGTGTGGGATGATGGCTATGGGATATCAGTTCCCAAAGAATTTCAAACCACAAAATCATCTATATCAGACGCCTTATCAGGTTTGCAAAAAGAACAAGGAACGAATGGAATAAATATTTATAAATTAAAAGGATGGGATTATGCCGGAATGTGCGAAGTACTGGACGTGGCTATAAAAAATATTCGTGAAACACATACTCCTGCATTATTTCATGTGGAAGAGATTACTCAACCGCAGGGGCACTCTACCTCAGGTAGTCATGAGCGTTACAAAACTCCTGAAAGGCTTGACTGGGAAAAAAAATGGGATTGTAAAAAACAAATGAGGGAATGGCTTATTTCCAATGCATTAGCAGAAGATACTGATTTAGATACAATAGAATATGAAGCAAAGGAATTTGTGAAACAAAGCCGCAACGATTCGTGGGAGAAATATATTAATCCTTTAAAGCAAGAGGTTAATGACGTCGTTACTTTTCTTGAAAGAGTAATAAATGAAAATGAGGAGCATGGCCTTCAAAAAATCGCAGACAATTTAAAAGCTATCAACGAACCAATGCGGCGGGATATAATGAAGGCATTGTCAGATACAATCAACATAACAAAATCATTACCTGCCAAAGTTGAGCTTAAGAAATTTTATAAAAATTTAAAAACAAAGTATGAGCAATCATATGATTCTCATCTGTACAATGAGGGGCCAAAAGCTGCAACAAGAGTTAAACTTGTTCCGGCAACTTATAACGATGTTCCTGATGTCATGAATGGCTATGAGGTATTAAACCGGTACTTTGATGAACTTTTCTCTGTAAACAAAAAAATTGTCGCTTTTGGTGAGGATCTTGGCCATATAGGAGATGTCAACCAGGGATTCAGTGGTCTCCAGGAAAAATATGG
>JBDUEG010000091.1:0-10951 GCA_040002575.1 Ginsengibacter sp. | reverse complement strand
TGCCATGTGAAACATAATAAGGCATTTTTAATTGATCCCATTTTGATTTTACTACAGGAAGGAATGATACATCATTATGAAAAAGGTCACCATTTATTACCGTAAAATCAAGGCCCCTGTTTTTCTTTTCGGCATTGATCCATTGCACCATTTGGTCATGAAGTAATTCATACGCTGTGTTTTCCTGGCCATAGTGCCCATCAGAAGCGATAGCGAAACGGGTGACTATTTTATTAGCAGGGAAAAAATTAAAAACATCCTTATTAAAAGGATGAATAACATTAGTTGTACTTATAACAACAGCTCCGTTTAAACTTAACTGTAAAAATTTCCTGCGTGATAACGACATTGCTTACCATGATTTAAAAGTTAGGGCAACTGCCCCGGATAAAATTTAATGCAGAGAATCAAGTTTTAGAATCTTTTGCAAACATATAATCAATTTCAATTTTTTTTCAATGTTTATAATAAGATAACAATTACACCTCACTTTGGCGAAAGAGTGACGCATAGCCTGAAGCTAAGGTTTCTTAATTTGCAACGCAACATCCGCTGATTCAAAATCAATATATATTTTCTTATTTTGTTATGGATTCTCACTCAGCGTAATCACTCAGCACTGTTGTTATTACTTCGTGTGCTCTTTTACGTTACAATTTTTTTATTGCTTCAGAATTAATAGGTAAGGCAACCATTTTCTAAAACTTTCCGGTTAGTAGATATCAGGTTCACTTAAATAAGATGGGACGTAAAGACCTCGCTTATTAAAAATGAACCTGTAAATATTAATCATCAAGTAAATAAAAAAGTATGAAAACTAAAACGTATGTAATAGTAATTATGGCGGCATCAATGCTGGCTCTTTCAATAAATGCCTGCTCGAAATCAAGTACTTCGCCACAACAACAGCCGGGCGGTGGCACGACAAACAACAAGACAATAAATATTGTTGGTATGGCATTTCCTGCATCAACAACTGTAAAGAAAGGCGCTACTGTTACGTGGCATAATTCAGATGCTTTTGCGCATACGGTGACTTCTGATGATGGAACCACCTTCAGCAGTGGAAACATGGGTGGTAATGCATCATTCACATATGTTGCCAACACAGCTGGAACTTTCGACTACCATTGCAACATTCACCAGGGCATGACGGGCACACTGATCGTTCAACCATAAGTGTCGTCTCAATCGAAAGAAATAAAAAGGGTGCCTTAGAAATTTTTTATGAAAAGGAAATCAATTAAGACAATCTTCTTTCTTTTTATCACGCTCACGGTAGTTGCTGCTATCGCAGGATATCTTTTGTGGAATAAGCCACATACAGATGTAAGGGAAACTAAGGGAATCGAAACAAATGCCATTGCTCTTTATAAAAGTTTCGTAACAGATTCAGTAACTGCAAAGACAACTTTTGTAAATAAGGTTTTGAAAATTACTGGAATTATAAAAAGTGTTTCAGAAAACCAGCAGCATCAGCAGGTAATTCTTTTAAAAACATCTGAGCCTGAAGCATCGGTCAATTGTACCATGGAGAGCAAAGCTATTGCAGTTAGCGTCGGGGATAAGGTATCGCTCAAAGGAATTTGCATTGGATACATCGGTGGCGCAGCAGACATGGGCCTCCCAGGTGATGTGTTCCTTGTAAGGTGCTATCCATCTATATAAAAATTATGAAGAAGACAATTTATTTTATGGTGCTCTGTTTATCTGCACACGGTATCCCACGAAGTTGTTTTGCGCAGGAGTATCTTACTAAAAACGGAAGAGTATCTTTTTTCTCAAAAGCAACACTCGAAAATATAACTGCCGATAATAACCAGGTTGTAAGTTTATTGAACACACAAACAGGAGATTTCAAATTTTATCTTCTTGTAAATGCTTTTCATTTTCCAAAAGCTATGATGGAGCAGCATTTCAATAGTGACTATATGGAAAGCGATAAGTATTCTTCATCTGCATTTAAGGGAACCATTGCAGAAATCAACAAGATTGATATAACAAAAGATGGAAGCTATAATGTAAGTGTATCCGGCAGCCTGGAACTTCACGGTGTTACTAAAACTATGACCACCACCGGAACGATCATTATTAAAAACGGAAAACTATCTGCTATCTCAGTATTTAAAATACTATTAAAGGATTTCAACATAAAAATACCTTCTGTAGTAATCAATAATATTTCTGAGCAAATAGAAATTACAGTTAACTGCCAGTACGAAAAAAGAGCAACAAATTAATTTTATATGCGCCTTATTAAAATATTAGCAACTGTTATTACATCTCTTAGCTTCAATGCGATGATCCATGCGCAGGATACTTCGAATCTCATGAATCAGTTGCAAAAAGAACTTATACAAAATGAAACTAATTATACTACTGCAACTTTTAAATCCACCCATATTATAAATGGACATTCCGTAGAGACGCTTCCCGCGCATGTTTTAGACCTGCGAATTTCACATCGCTTTGGGCCAATAAGTAGCGGTCCGTATAATTTCTTTGGGCTCGACAATGCTACTATGCGGCTGGGTTTTGATTATGGAATTACTAATAACATTATGTTGGGCGTGGGGCATAGCACCTATCAAAAAACATACGACGCTTTTTTTAAAGCGAAGATATTAAGACAATCTACGGGCAATATTGCAATGCCTGTTACAGTAACTTTTATATCTGCAATTGGCTGGAATAGCCTCAGGCCACGCGAATTCTATTCCAAGCCCGATTCTGGTGTAGAGGTAAAGCGGACATCTTATGTATTGCAACTTCTTGTTGCAAGAAAGTTTTCAGAAAAATTTGCTTTTCAGATAATGCCCACTTTCATCCACGTTGACAATATTTCCTTGCTTCACCAAAGGGTTAATTCATTTGCATTGGGAATTGGCGGCAGGCAGAAGCTTTCAAAACGCATAAGCCTAAACGCAGAATATTATTACCAGCTACCTGAAAATAAAGCCGGGGGAACTCACAACGTTCTGTCGTTCGGTATTGACATTGGAACCGGTGGCCATGTGTTTCAACTGCATTTTACAAATTCTATCGGCTTAATAGAAAAATCATTCATTACAGAAACTACAGGACGCTGGGATCACAGCGATGTATTATTTGGATTTAATATTTCCCGTGTATTTCAATTAAAGAAAAAACTTAATAAAAATTCAGCGTATTGAGCTAATAAAAAGAATTGTACTTCCCATCATGTGGCAGGGCTTGCGTTTCATTCAATGCTTTGGGGGTTACGAAAGCCCTTACCAATGATCTTTACTGTACCCAACATCACTTTTTCCTAATCACTATTATTACCAATTTCAATATTTTTCTTCTATGCCAGCAAGGTAGTTTTAGCCACATTCATCTTGATTTCTGAATTATTTCTTACGATCTTCTTCACTTGCAGATACTGCAGGTTTTGCCCCTGTGCTCCGCATGTTAGAAATTTTATTCAGCAGATCAAACCAGAATGGAGCGCCCATCATTATGGCAAGAATAGTTGCAAGCAAACCTGTAATCTTGGAAAAAAATAATAAGGCGGAAAATTTACCGGTTGCATTATTTAATTCTCCTGCTTTCCATGTAAGCGGCATTACATCATCCAACTCTTGCTTCGCTTTATTTATTTCACCTGTTTCTTTGATCAAATCATTTTTAATTTCCCGGGCAGTTGCTGCACCGTTAGATGCCGTGTCTGAACCAATACTTATCTTTTGCGCCTGGTTTATAAAAGCAGGATCTTTCGTAGCGTCGTATGCCTGCATGGCAATTTTGGCACGTGCGTCCGGGTTTCGGTATAAATATTTTGCAAGTGCAATACTATCCGCATTGAGAAATGCAGTTACTACAATAGCTACTATTAGTGTTGCCGGCCGTGAATATCTTTTTTTCAGACTGCCCGTCATGCGGGACATTGAAGAGTCGAACCAGTTCTCAATTTTAGCCCTGAATAATTCCATTTTGCTTACCGTCTTTTCAGTAAGTGACTCAAAAGTGTCTTGTGCTTCAGTCGCATAAGCAATCAAAACTCTTTGAAATTCGGTGGACAATGCATCTGATTTTTCGATAGAGGCAATAAGCTCATTAAAATCTTTTGGGATCGCTTTGGGGTTTGCAGGATCGAATGTGATTTTTTCAAGTAGTGCAGATGCGAAATTCTTTGAATCGATATATGAGTTTGATTTTCGTACCGGCGATAAGCTCGTGATTGAACAATGATCCATGATGGCCTGGCCAAGACTTAATTTCGTTCCATCCGGTTGGGTAACTGTTTTATCGAAAATTCGGAATAGCCATTCTTCAAGTAAGACTGCTCTTGCTTTGAGCCCGGTGAGAATCATTTCGACCGCAGAACTTGTAATAATACTAAGCAGGAAATAAACGAATATAATTCCTACAACTAAATCAAGTATTGGAAAGTTACTCATAGCTATGTGCCTACTCTTACCGTTTTCGGCTTCGCGGTTTTTAATAATTTTTAAGTGAGGTCTCTTTCGATGCTATCTGGCAGCAGAAAAGCAATTAGTTAACACAGGCTAGCGGAAAGAAAAATTGATAAGTTTAAAAAGGTACGGAGACTTATTCGCAAAGAATTTTTTAAGATTTTATAGATTATAAATACTAAGCTAACACAAGCCGGGCTAATATAAAGGGTGAAAACACGGTTTTTTTAAAATGGAGATTTATTCCCGGGGCGAACCCTAAAGATGTAAGTAATGATAATTTAACTTAGCAATGACTTTTTCTCAAAGATCGAAATAGAAAATAATCCGGACGCGAAACGATCAATCACTGTTAAACTATTTTATGAGCACATACAAAATCTTAGATATTGCAAAAGAATATGCAGATAAATACCTGGATGAATTACCCGGCAGGAAGGTATTTCCAGGTGAGGAAGCATTAAAACAGTTGGACAGTCTTTCTATTCCATTGCCGGAGCAACCGACATCTCCGGAAAAAATTATGCGAGTATTGAATACAACGGGATCGCCGGCTACTGTTGCAAGCAATGGAGGCCGTTACTTTGGATTTGTTTTCGGTGGCACATTTCCTGTAGCCCTCGCGGCAAACTGGCTGGCCACGACATGGGATCAAAATGCAGTGTTTAGTATCTCATCCCCTATCGCCGCTCACATAGAAAAAGTAACAGGTCAGTGGCTACTCGATCTGCTTCACTTGCCAAAGACATCAGCCGTTGGCTTTGTAACAGGAACTACTATGGCAAATTTTTGTGGTTTGTTAGCAGCACGCGAAAGTATTTTTAAAAGAGAAGGATGGGATGTAAAGTTGCGGGGCATGAATGGCGCACCGCCTGTGAAAATAATTGTGGGGGAAGAAGTTCACGCCAGCATGTTAAGAGCTTTAATTCTTGCAGGATTTGGAACTGCCGATCTTATAAAAATCCCTACCGATGATGAGGGAAGAATTATCGCTGAAAAACTTCCTGAGCTGGATAACTCGTGTTTGGTTTGCGTGCAAGCTGGAAATGTAAACACGGGCTCTATCGACCCGATAAAAGATATTTGTTTGCAGGCAAATAAAAAAGGCGCATGGGTGCATGTTGATGGTGCGTTTGGACTCTGGGCCGCAGCATCTCCTGAAAAATATTCGATGATACAGGGGATAGAAATGGCTGACTCATGGGCCATTGATTTGCATAAGTGGCTTAACGTTCCTTACGACAGTGGTTTAATTATTTGTAAAGATCCGAAGGTATTACAGGTAGCCTTGTCAGTAAGTGCTGCATACTTGCCGGATGCTGCTGAACCGGAACCATATTTTTATACTCCTGAAATGTCCCGAAAAGCGAGAGGTATAGACGCATGGGCAACTATTTATTCTTTAGGCAGGCATGGTGTTGCAGAGCTGATCGGGCGATGTTGTATGTATGCTGAAAGGTTTGCAGCAAACCTGGAAAATGCAGGCTTTGAAATTTTAAACAAAGTAACACTTAACCAGGTGTTGGTTTCTTTTGGAGATGCAGCCGTTACAAGCAGGGTCATTAAAAAGATACAGGAAGATGGAACTTGTTGGTGCGGAGGTACTGTATGGAAGGGAAGAACAGCAATGAGAATCAGCGTTTCTTCATGGATGACAACGGAAGAAGATGTGGAATTATGCTCGGCGGCAATGATCCGGATAGCCAATGATGAAATAGCAATGCAATAGCATCGATATCATGATTGTTTTTTTTCCAGAAACGTTATCGAATTTTCTTGTTTGCCCTGGATGATCTTCTTGCAATTAGGTGCACGACAATTACAAATAAAGCTTTCCATTTCATTATTCAAAAAGCAGGTGTAGTCAAGAGTAAGCTCGTCGCCCTGCCGTATTTCTTTTTTTGCAATTACATTCAACCCGGAATATTGCGTATTAGGATCGCACGAATGATTTTGCGGAGCCCATTCTGAAGGCTTTGTATCCCATAAGATATACACTTCATCGCTAACAGGCCACGCATATCTTCTAAAATTTTCAATTTCTTCAGGCTTCCAATTTTGCTCAACATACTTTTTTGTAATAAGCCTGTGGGCTTTTTCTTCACTGGCGAAGATGATTTCGTTTTCTTTTAGATCCTGCTTTGCATAAATTCCATACCCTGAAAGTGCATTTCCTTTCATCACAAATTTCTTTTGTTTTTGCTTATGCCTTGAAATTCCTTCATTAATAATTGTGTTAAGAAACCCTTCTTTTTTTGCCGGATCATTGATGAGTACATAATCGGCGGAACCTTCATAGCCATTCTCATAGAAAACGGAACAGGTAAAATTTATTTCAAGAAAAAAAATGCTATCATCTTCTTTCACCCTGAAGTCAAGTCGTGCATAGCCTACACCGTTAAATGCTTTGAAAATTTTTACTGCTGCATCTTTCAACCTGGCAGCTAACGCTGCATCCCGGCAAGGAACATTAGCGTCGCTATGCAAGTCGGACGTTTTCAGTTTGTATGTTTTAAACTTATTTTCACCGGGGAAAATAAATTCAATAGGTGTATAAACTGTACAGTCATTCTTAACTCCATCATCAGCGGCAACCAGTACAGTGAACTCACGTCCTTCAATATATTCTTCAATTAAGATTTCATCGTATTCGCCAAGCAACAGGCTGGCCTTGGCCTCAAGCTGACTAATATTTTCCACAAAAGAATCCAAATCTATTCCGAGACTATCACCGGCTTTTGCCGGCTTCACGAAAAGAGGAAAATGTAAATCGCGAATGTCTCTTTCAAGGCTATCTAAGGTTTGCAAAACCACATATGGCGGAGCAGGAATGCCACATGTAAAGGCAACGTATTTCATCAACTCTTTCGGAGGGTCGTAAAGTTCTGCACTCGGTCCGGTGTAGGGAAGATCCAATAGTTCCAAAGTATAAATGACATCGATAGAGGGAATAGACCAATCGAGATACCCTTCACAAAGGTTTATAAAAATATCATACTGCTTTTTCTTAAGATCTTTAAGCTGCCGGTAAGTATGCAACTTGTTTAAAAAAATATGGTCAACTTCATGGCCGGGTAATAATGCAGTAAGATTTCTTGGAGGATCGTAGTATTTATAATCTACTTCCGTGGTAGAATAATCAGGCTGTAACACACACACTTTCATCTCTTATATATTTCTAAGCTTGTGGAAATGAATCAGATTAATTCTAATTGCTTTACACGGATTGCTTTACGTGATTGTTTACGGTTGATGGCTTCTTTCACGATATCTACAATCATTGAGCCAAAGGAATTTCCTGACAATCTTAATATGGCGCCTATAGAAGTGAAGTTTTCATCATCAGATAAACCGCATTGCGAATTCACCTCAAGTACATATAACTTTCCTGTTATTCTATCCATCCTGATGTCAACGCGGCAATAGCCTCTTCCTCTTACAGACTTGTACGCATCGTAACTTAGCTTGCAAATACTTTCAATAATTGAATTTTCGGGGGTTTGGTAATTGTAAAAATCTTCATCATCTTTTAATGGTGTTTCTTCTTCATACATTTCCCAAAGCCTGTCGAATGAAAGAAATTTTTCATTAGCTGGCAATGATTCATTGAACACTCTTTCAACCGGCAAGAATATTTTACATTCTTTTGGCGAAGATCCATTACCAACAATTAATGTAGTAAACTCCGGCCCGTCAATAAATTTTTCGGCGATAATACCTCCATTCGCAAGTTTCCATCCATGGTATCCATCCTGCAGTTTGTTGTATTGTGCCTGCAGACTTTCAATATTAGTCACTACTGAGTGTATGCCTACGCCAAGGCTGCCGCCGGAAATTGCCGGCTTAACTATAAGAGGACTTCCAAGCGTTTCAAAAACTGTATTAGATTTTATGTTTTCTTCCGTAAGAATTTGCCAGGGCGGTGTGGGAATATTTTTTGTTTCAAACACTTCTTTCATTGATATCTTCGAAGTGGTGATGCGATAAAAATATTCATCAGCACCTGTGAAGCAAAGGCCGCTTTTTTTAAGATGCTTTATTACATTAAGGCCGGGAGCTTTATTAATTTCATCACCATCACAAAGATTTATCACTACAACATTTTCAGGGGAGCCGTCCGATATTATAAAATCAATTACAGATTTATAATTTTCATTAGTTACCTGCTGCCATTTCCATGAAATGCCCAGTTCTTTAAAAGCTTTAGAATACTCTTCAATGCTTTGGGTGAAATCATAGTAGTAGTCAAGATTAGCGTCATCTGTTTCAACAAACGGAGCCAACACCCAAACGAAAAGTTCATTATTGAATTCAGGCATACTTACGATTTATGCAAACTGCATAGTCATACTTTTTGCAGGTATGTATTATTAAGCTTTTGAACAATGAAACTGGTAAATTTATAATGGTGGATTATTTCCTGCGGTAAGAACGAAGCTCCCTGTATTTCATGAAGGCAACTATGGGCTCCGCAAAAACATTTGAAAGGCTCAGCCATGGCCCATTCTGTAGAAGGATAGAAAAAAGTAAACTCATCTCCTGCGCCAATATCAACGAGGCAGCTTAACTCCATTCTTTGAGTATCGAAAAAGATATTAGGATTGCAACTGTGGTTTATGTACTGCAAAAACTCCGGCATCAAAATAATATGCGTATCATCATTTACCTGAACAGTAAACCTGTTTGGGCTGCTCAATATTTCTAAAGCTTCAAAAGTTGCAAACACATCTCCCTTTTTATGAGGAACAGTTGCATGTAAGGATTTTTCTTTTGTTGCTAAATTTTCGTAGAGAGTAGCAAATCCGTAGTGATATAATTTACTTAAATGAGGGAGGGCGTAAGCGGCTGAATTCATTTATGAATTTAATGTGTTATTGATGTAACTAAATTATTATAAAAATGATATGTAATGCAATTCAATCACTAAAAACTTATACACAAATGTGCATAGAGAATTGTCATTGTTTAGTATCTCAACACATAATAAATCTGCAATGAAATATTAAAGATTAATTGACAACCTTTTTTCCGGTGGGGAGCGATAAGCAACGATAAAAAAATGAATTTTTTTGAGGCTTTAAATAACGTCTAAAAAAACAAACGTCAGTCCGTAGCTGGTAAATTAATGCTGTATATTTCGGTAGTGCCTTGCTTGCCTCTTAATTGAGTCTCTGTTATCTTTTTAAAAATATATTTACTTTCAACTTTAGAATATTCATCGTAAAGCTTTCTTGTTATTAAAAGTTTTTCTTCATAAATATGGCATAGGGAAACCACGCGGGCAGCGGTGTTGAGCGTATTGCCGTGGTAGGCAATCTCTTTTTTTAGTCTTCCTATCTCTACAACAGTTACCATTCCTATACTCATGCCGGCTTTAAACTCCGGCACCATTCCATACTTCTTAAAGTAATAGTCCGATTCATTTAAAAGCTTTGTATGGAAAGCCCAGAATGCATCAATAGATTGAATAATAGATTTCATTTTTGACAATTCCCAGGTGAGTACGGCTTCATCGCCTACATATTGATATATCTCCGCACCGTAGGCATGCACAATATCAAGGTCGGAAAAACAATCCTGGATGAAATTGCTGTAGTTAACGTGGCCAAGCTTTTCAGCAATAGTGGTAGAGTAATTAAGATCAACAAACATAAAAATTCTATACTCTTCCTGCGGGTTAAAGAATCGCCCGGTTAGCAGTTTTATAAAATTATTTTTTCCAATCAACCGGATTATTTCAATCAAAATAGCCAGGAATACATTTACAAGGAGTACGTACAGGTTTAAAACAAAAGAGCTTGGGGAAAGAATGTATTTATAAAAATTACTCCAGCTATTTTCAGTCATTGAAACTATAGAGTAAAACCCGATAGTTAAAAGTGAAATAACAATAAGCTGAACAATCAGCACACGTACGATTAATACAATGAATGGAAATTTTCTTTTGAGATTTTTTTCGAAAAAATATTGCAAGGACCCAAAAATGAAACCGGGCCCTATGGCAAACACCGGCAGAAAGATTATAAACCACCTGAGAGAAATGTTTATTCCATTTTGCCCTGCAACTCCCACCTGCCTCATTATATATAAGAAAATAGAAGCGAAGAACCACCCGGCAATGTAAAATTTTACATGTTCAAACCATTTATTCAACGAAGTAATTTTTAAATTATAAGTTGTGCTAAATTAAAAGAAAAAACTATGGCGTATATTCATTTATAATTGTTGGAAACAAACACTATTGGCTTTGCTGATGATTAAATTGACAAGCTTTATCACACTCCATAATTTTATAACTCTAAAAACCGATCAATGATTGCAAACGATTTGCCGCAAAAAATTTTGTCTATAGATATAGGCGGTTCAAATGTAAAAGCGACTGTATTAAACGCTGATGGGGATTTTATCCAGGATTATCAAAAGCTTCCTACACCAGATCCGGCAACGCCAGGCAAAGTGATGGACGTAATAAGACAGTTAGCAGATAATTTTAAAGAGTACGACCATGTTGCCGC
>JBDUEG010000090.1:0-11006 GCA_040002575.1 Ginsengibacter sp. | reverse complement strand
GGTAATATTGAAATACCAATCATTGTTCGCCTGCAGGGTACCAACGCCGAAGTGGCTAAAGACCTTATAGATAAAAGTGGGTTGAAAGTGCAATCCGCGATACTGCTGAGTGAAGCTGCCAGCCTTGTGAACAAAGCTGTTGCTTAGTTATTGGTTGGAGGGTTTCTCCTATAAAATTTGAAGCCACCTTCCTGCTTTATTAAAGCACATCCATTGCAGGTACTGTCGAAGCTATGATTGTTGATTTTTACAACAAAGAAGGCAGGCTTGTTAATGTTACCGCCTAATAAAAATTTTTCATCCGCTTCTCCATAGACAGGAAAAGCTGCCTTTCTTGCATAGAAATATTGCGCATAGCTTTTGAACCCGACGGGCCATATATAAACATCTTTACCCCGTAAACTTTCATAGAAATCTATTGCAGGTCCCTGAGAGTAACGTTCAATTTTAGGAACTACGGCGACCAAATAAATGAAAAGACAAACGGCTGTTGAGTAAAATAGAAACAGAGCTCCTTTTAAATATTGTTTTTTTGAAAGCATTAGCAGAGAGAATATTACCAGGATGAAATACACCACGCCGATAAAACTTTCATACCCTTTCCAATTAACTTTTACCTGTAAGCTTGCTGCTGCAAATGGGTCTTTTAAATATGGCAGCAACAAATCCTGGTGAGTAGCAACAAACGGAATTGCTGCTAATAAAAATGAAAAAATAAATCCCATGGAGGCAATTAAAATAAGTAGATATTTTTTGATTTGTTCATGTTCCAAAATAAGATTGTCAAGATAAACGGTGGCGAGGAAGGCAAGCGGCATATAGGTAAGGGAAGAGTAATGAACAATCTTGGTAGTGGTGATACTAAAGAGTATCATGACAGTCCAAAAAAGTATTTTCATCAGCAATGAAAAATCTTTTTTCCAAACTAAACTCTTCCTGAATAAAACAGGAAGCGCAATTATTGAAATAGGAAAGCATCCAATAAAAACGACTACAAAATGATAATAAAATGGCTCTCCATGAGCGGCAACAGGCTTTAAAAAAAGATCAACCTGGTAGGATAAAAATTCTTTTAAAAACCAAAATCCATTATTTATCACTTCAGTACCAAACCATAAAAAACACACCGCTGAAAAACATAAAATAAATAACACGATTCTTTTTATACCGGGAAAATTTTTGAATCGTGTGAATATGAAAAATATAAAGAAGGCTATGAGAAAAACAAGCAAACCTACCGGCCCCTTTGTTAAGGTAGCAAGGCCAATAAATAAGCCTGCCAAAGAGGGATATAGATATTTACTTTTTAAAGTGTAATTAGTGACGCCGAGGTACATGAAATAAATACCCATAAAAATGAAATAATTAAAGACGGGATCTATTATTGCGGATTTAAAATAGAGGTGAGGCAAAAAAGTGCCGAGGTATGATATGGCCCACAGAAAACCAAATTGCGGGCTTTTATGTTTTCTTCCAATCAGAAATAAGGTTGCGAGAGTAATAATACCGAACAACGCATTTGGCAACCTTGCAGAAAATTCTGTGATTCCAAACACCTGCATACATGCTGCCTGTAGCCAAAAAAAAAGAGGCGGTTTTTCCCAGAAAGGCTGAAAGTTTATTTGAACCCTGTGATAATTACCGGTAACAATCATCTCACGTGCAGACTCAGCGAAATTAATTTCATCCCAATCAAAAAGATGCACTCTTCCAAGAAAAGGGATAAAGAAAATAATGCCAGATAAAATAATTATTGAAAGGTAGATACTGCTTTGATCTTTTTTCAACCGGTGAGCAATCTCCATTTATATATATTGAGCTTTGTAAGAAAATATAATAATGAAACTTTTATAACTCCGAGTCCGTAGGTGATACTTCGTTTCAAATTTATGGAAGACGCTTCTTCAAAATATTTCGTAGGGCATGTGATTTCTGCGATTTCAAAATTGTTATAAAAGATTTGTGCGATTACCTGGTTGTCAAAAATGAAATCATCAGAGTTTCCGCGATAGTTTATTTTCTCAAGCACTTCCCGGTGATAAGCCCTGTAGCCCGTATGATATTCAGAAAGCTTCTGGTTCATAAAAAGATTTTGGAAGAAAGTAAGAAAGCGGTTGGCAATATATTTATACAAAGGCATACCACCTTTTAACGCGCCTTTACCTAAAATGCGGCTGCCAAACACAACTTTATAAAGATCATTGCCGATTACCGAAATCATTGCCTGGAGTAGTTTCGGCGTGTATTGATAGTCCGGGTGAAGCATTATTATTATGTCTGCATTTAGTTCGAGCGCTTTGTCATAACAACTTTTCTGGTTGCCTCCATAGCCCTTATTTTCCGGGTGATGAATGATGTGCCTGATGCCGAGTTGTTTTGCTACTTCAAGGGTATTATCTGTACTGTTATCATCAACCATCACGATGTCATCAACCATCTCCATAGGAATCTCACGCATTGTTTTTTCCATAGTAAGCGCAGCATTGTATGCTGGCAAAACCACAACTACTTTTTTATCCTGGAACATTTTTTTATTATGAAGAATTTACCTGCGCAGGAAATTCTAACTTAATTTTTAACCGCTGCAAAAGTAATCTTAGGGAAGTAAACACTTAGTTTTTTTTCAAAAAAAAATGCCGGCATTTCTGCCGGCATCATTAAGCCCCGTAACAATAAAACTGTACTTATTTTGGAAGAAGAACTTTATTAATTACATGGATAACACCATTACTTTGGTTAACATCTGCAATTGTAACACTTGCAGTTCCACCGTTTTCGTCAGTAACCATAATAGAACTACCATCAGATTTGATAGTAAGTTTTTCACCTTGCACTGTCGTTAGACTCGCTGAACCATTTCCTTCTTTTATCATCTTCATAAGATCCCAGGAATTTAATTTGCCCGGAACTACATGATAAGTCAATACAGAAGTAAGCTTTGCTTTATTCTCTGGTTTTAAAAGCGTTTCAACAGTACCGGCAGGCAATGCATCAAATGCCTGATTAACCGGCGCAAAAACTGTAAAGGGGCCTGCGCTTGATAATGTTTCTACAAGGCCTGCTGCTTTAACTGCTGCAACCAAAGTTGTATGATCTTTTGAGTTAACTGCATTCTCAACAATATTTTTTGAAGGAAACATTTCTGCTCCGCCAACCATTACTGTTTTGTTCATGCTATCCATTCCGTCCATTTTCTTCATCTTGTTTGATGACGTGCATGCAGCAAATATTGCTAAAGAGCATATTGCTAATAATTTGATTTTTTTCATTTTTAGTTTTTAAAGTTGATTTTTTATTTAGATCACTTACGCTTTATAAGGCAACACAGATTTTTATTAAAAAAAATAATAGATTAACGGTTAAGAGTAGACGATGAGCTTTCCTGCAGATATTTAATTTATACTTTATAATTGTCGAATTGTATGTAAAAAAACCTTTACTAACGTTCTGTAATAAGCCCTTTTTTAGAATTGAATATTCTTTGATTGCTTATTATTTTCATTTGAGAGAAGGATTTAGACTGCTTATTCGTTACTATGAGTTTAAAAAATATTTTGGCAAACAAAAAGTGTTTTTTTTTGTTTACTAAAGAACAAGAAGTAAAAGTAAAAGATGGAATACGACTTTAGATCTTGGAGATCACATACATTTCATCCATATTAGGAGCAGCGCTTCCGCCGGCTTTTTCCAATGTGATAGCGAATGCATCGGCTTTACCAAAAGATTTCATTTTTTGAATATGATAAATTCCTTTTTCTGTTGAAATTATTCCAGCATCAACAGGCTTGCCATCTACAATGGCCCAAAGCTGGTACTGTTTTCCTGACGGCACTGACGGGAGATTTGATGGATCAACATATACCTCACCGGTATTTTTCATCCAGAAAATTTTAGCTAAAGCTTCAGGTGCATGAGGAGTGCCTTTTAAAACAACGGGAAGTGAATTCTTATCCGTAATCACCTCCATATCCCTATTCATTGCAAGATTAGTAGAGTCTTTTTGTGCCATCCTTTGCTGAGCAATTTGTAAATCATTAGTGGCGGATTGGTACTTATTGTAGTAAGAGTAATTAAGTATGATACTGCCAATCAATAAAACAACCATTGCTGCTGCAGCAAGCTTAAAATAGGAAGGTATTTTAATAACTGGCTGAGCATTTACACTATCGTTCTTTGTAAAAGACAAATTATTTTTCTTCTGATCGAACTCAATTTGTGAGGTGATTTTTTCCTTTACAGATGCAGATGGCATCACAGCATGGGCATGCGCATAAGATTCGAGTGATATCTCAATTTCCAGGAGTTCCTTTTTTACTTCAGGATATTCCACAAGCCAGCCTTCTACCTGGGATGTTTCCTCTGGTGAAGTGAGACCCATTGCATAGAGCTCAAGTAAACCGGATAATATGATGTCGTTTATATTCAATTTTTGTATTGCAAAATTTTCCTTAATTCAATAATTGCTGTTCGCATTTTTGTTTTTACCGTTCCTAACGGAATAGCCAGGTGTTTGGATATCTCATCCTGCGTAAATCCACTGAAGTAAGCAAGATCAATAATTTGTCGTTGGTCGTTCTTAAGGAAGGTTAAATGTTTTCGAATACCTAATGCATCGAAACTTGCAGCTGTGTTAGTATTCTCGCTTATATTAGTTACGGCATTCTCGCTATTTTGGATTTTGGCCTGCTTCTTATAGCCTTTACTCCGTATGGTATCTATAGTTAGGTTTCTTGTGATATTTAGCATCCAGGTAAAAAGACGCCCTTTCGCACTATCATAGTTGGAGAAATTATTCCAGATTTTTACAAATGCTTCCTGCAATACATCCTCTGCAAGTTCCTTTTGTTCCAGCATCTTATAAATAATTCCGAAGAGCGCTGCAGAATAATTGTCATACAAATATTCAAATGCAAACTTATCTCCCCCCTTCAGGAGATATACAAGTTCTTCTTCGCTATATTTTTTTATTTCAGACAAACAAATGTTTATGAATTAGCAACAAGGATCTACTTATGTTAAAAAAATTAAAGATAGTTTTTTCCGTTGGATATAAATGTGAAGTTGAATATAGATTGATTGTTTAAAAATAGCCCGCTTCTAATATTGAAGTAAGTAACGAAGTTTTATTTTTCAAAATAGCACACGCTGCCTCCAACCCAATCTTTATCCATGTTATAGCGCACGCCAATCATTTTACCTTTACTAAGTCTTGCCAAATTGTTCACCGCTACCGGCCTGCTGGCTTTATCTTCCCAAAAATAAAAAATTCTTGCCTCAGCCTTTGCCGGAACATTTGGAGTTTTTATTACGTCGGCATATTTTACTTTTCTCTGCAATATCCAGTTTTCTGGATTTTTTACAGCATCTATATCTTCTTTAGTTACATCAATAATTACGCCTTGCCCCGCAAAGGAAAATAGTGGCTTAAGCACGAAGTTTTCCAGGTCTCCCGGCAATTGTTTTATTTCATTTAAGAAAAATGTTTCAGGAATTAAAGGATGGTTTATGAAAGGAATTGTAAACTTGCTTATGCGATAGAACCAATTTGGATGGGGCACCCATTCAACATCGAGCGGCTGGGTAATATCAACAATATCTCCGAGATCATCTTTTATATGACTGAGTTCGTCAAAAATAATCCGGTTGTAAATTCTCTTGACTTCTATTCTCTTACCATCTTTTTTATAAAATAATTTTTTGCCCTCTTGCTCAAGCTCAGTAAGGCAGACGATTGGGATGCCGAGATAATCCTGTGTGCAGTAAAAGTCAATTCTTGTTTTTTGTTCATGAGGTTTTATCTCAAGCAGTATTACATTTTCTATATTATGATCGCCAACAATTATCTTTTTCAAAAGTGCCGTATATGATTCGGCATTATAACCATTAAGGTAGTGATCAAAATTTTTAGGGATGTCAAAGTGTTTTTCAATTACCTGCGGATGCATAACCTGGAAAGCAAACAGCGTAGGAAATCCCTGCATCTCAATTAGCTGGGGTTCTAACTCTCCTTTTTCGTTCTCGCATATTCCAAAATCAAACGCTATGAAATGAGTGTGATCATTTTCATTAGGAACATTTTCACCCTCAGGTATCGCATGCCGGGTAAGTTCTTTGAAGTCGGGCCTTACAATAAAATCTACAATCGCCTCACACGCACCAATCATTTTTTCGGTAAAATCTTTAGGAATGAAGATCGGGGTTTCAGCTATTCGAAATACAATGTCTCCGGGATGTTTGCTGTTGAGATCATGCAAAAAATCCTCGTATTTTTCCTGCGTAAAATTTTCATTAAACTGCCTTCTAAGCTCAGGTATCATGCTTTTAATTTTTTATCAAAAAAGGAAGATAAGAAAATACAGCATGCAGATTCAAAATATTGAATTTTAAAAAACCGAACCTTAGCAGAAAGCTTATAGCCGTAATCTAATAATTATACCCCGGCAGGTACGAGGCTGTGGAGAGCAATGTTTAAAAAATTTGGAAGTATATGCGAGTAAGTCCACATGATCTTATCCGGATCATTTAATTGCTCGATCATAGATTCCCATTTTTCCTGGCCATGATTTTTTATCACTGTTTTCTTTTTTTCTTCGGTTTGTAAGTACATGCTCATACCGATTGGGTCAGCCTCAGGATGAAACTGCGTTCCTATAAAATACTCGCTGAATCTTATCCCCATAATCGCTCTTTCGTAAGGTACATGTGTCCTTTCTTTTTCAATACATAAAATTTTAGCCTTTTTATATATTACAGTCATCCTGGGCTCAATCACCTGGTAATCCCTGCTATCGACTGCATAAAAAGGATCATTCATTCCGGCAAATACCTGCTCGTCTGCACCTTCTTCCAGCAGATGGATTGGAAACACTCCAAATGATGTCGAGTTTCGTGCACATACTTTGGCAAGTTGCCAATGCCTGCACACAAGCTGGAATGAATGGCAAATAAAAAACACATATTTCTTTTGCCATTTCAGTGGATCATTATTCCATTTTTCAATTTCATCAAGCCAGCCGAAATAATGCTGCTCCCAGACGGAGCCCTCGCTTTCAAGAGGGCTACCGGGGCCGCCCGAACTTATATATACATCATAGCTTAAATCAGGAACAGCATTCTTTAAACGGACGTCAAACTCATCCAGCTCTATATCAGTATTATTAACCTCGCCGAACTGCCTGACAATCTCACGCAAACATCTCATGCCCTGGTTTTCATGACCTTCATAAAGATCCAAAATGGCAATCCTTAAAGTCAGTTTTTCCTTCTCAATCATTTTACAAATATAATGTGAAGGCAAATAAAAAATTCTTTCAAATTCTTATGTTCATGCATAACGTTCGCAATGAATTTCTGCATAAAAGCTTCACGATCTTAGCTTTGAGAAAGGCCTTCATTTTCCTTTTTAACTTCCTCCCGCTCCTTTTCTTTTTCTACATGCTGAAGGCTTTTATTTTCTTCAGTTACTTCTATAGTTTTTGCAAAAACTGTGTAATGATTTGGATTTATCTCGCTTCCAAATTTTACTGCCCATGCCTTGGTAAATTCAGCCCCAAAATATAAAATGAAAGATGAATAATATACCCAAACCAGTAACACTACGAAAGAACCTGCAGTACCGTAAGTACTGCCGATATTGCTTTTGCTTATGTAAAGAGTTATTGCAAATTTGCCCACCATGAAGAGTATAGCTGTTGCAATCGCACCTGCCCACACATCTTTCCATTTAATTTTAGCGTCTGGTAAAACCTTAAAAATAACGGCAAACAAGGTAGTGACCACGGCCATTGTGATAACAAGATTAATTATATAAAATGCAGGTACGGCGATACCCGGAAAATGTTTTACCAACTTGTCACTAAGACTTTCTACAATTGCAGTAACGCCAAGTGATACCAGCAGCAAAAAGCCAAGGCTGCCAATGACTCCAAAAGATAATAGCCGCGTTTTAACTAAAACTTTCCATCCGGCTTTTGGCTTTCTTTTTAAGCCCCAAATGGTATTTATGGAATCCTGTATTTCTGCAAACACAGTGGTTGCGCCAATTAGCAGGGTGATTATTCCGATAGTGATTGCAACAGTGCCACCGCCGCTTAGGCTTGCATTTTTTATCATGTCCTGTATTTGCAAAGCGGCGTCTTTTCCTACAAAGCTTTGCATTTGTCCATAAATACTGCCTTCTATTGCGTCACGCCCGAAGAAAATACCGCATATATATAAGATGACAATAAGTAACGGCGCAAGCGAGAAGACGGTATAATAGGCAAGCGAAGCACTTAATTTAGGGACCTTATCGTCTGAAAATCCTTTTATACATTTTTTTAAAACTTTCCATATTCCAGAGAACGTTATTTTTTTCATCGGGTAATTTTTGTTCTATTATCAAAATATACTCCAAAATTGCTACCAGTAAATCATATCCTGCAGGGGATATATTTAATATTGTCACCTTCAAAGTGATAATACGGATATAAAATTTCCGGTAAATACCTGGATATTATTTAACTTACTTACAAAATTAATTGTATGAAACAACTATCCATAAGCTCAATTTTTTTGCTTTGCATGATGATTTTATTTCAATCATGTTCCAAACCATCAGTCAACGAACTGATTGCACCAGCTTCCTCTAATGTTATCAATGCAAAAATTATTGCCAATCAAACTTACACTTTAAACATTAGCAGCATGCCGAATGTGAATGTCGAAAAGCAGGCATCGCATTACAAAATAAGCAAGACCGGAACAGATGAAAAAAGTGGCCAGCCTGTTTACCAGTACCAGCCTGCGCAGGATTTTAAAGGCAGCGACGAAATAGTCCTCAGCAGTAAAGTAACTGTATATTCTACAGACAACAGGAGCGGATGTAGCAGCAGCCACGTAAATGACAATGCAGTCTCTGTCAGCTATAGCACTAGCTATACTACAATTAGATTTACAGTTTCGAATTAAACCCTTACCGGGAAAATCTACTCAACGAAAATGAGCCACCTCAACGAGGATGGAACAACCTTTAAATTTCGCGAGCTATTAGTGTAATTTAAAACGGCTTAGCTCCTTTTAGCGACCACTTATCACACAAGGCTGGATATTTGTTCCTTTGCCCTTAACTTTATTTTTCAACCAATTATTATAAGATGATGTATAAATACGTATTGAATTTTGTGTGCTTTTTTATTTTAAATATCCCGGTTTTTTCGCAGAGCGGAAATACATCAAAAGTGAAATTAAAAACGAACTACATCAATAAAAAAAATATGGATGTATCTGTGAAGCCGGGTGATAATTTTTTTCTTTACGCAAATGGTGTCTGGAAAAAAAATAATCCTGTTCCGGCATCGAGGACAAGGTGGGGCAGCTTTGATGAACTACGTGAAGAAAACTCGAAACGCCTTAGTACGCTATTAGAAGAAGCTTCGAAAAACACAAGCCGCAACAGGAATACGCAGATAATTGGTGACTTCTATTATAGCGGCATGGATAGTATATCAATTGAGAAGAAAGGCTACGAGCCTATAAAAACTTCGCTTGAAGAAATAAATAATATTACTGACGTCCATGGCATATTACATCAAATTGCACAACTGCGTACTAACGGTCTTGGCAACGCCGGGTTTGGGGTATTTGTTGGCCCGGACAGGAAAAACGTTTTTGTAAACATTCCATCCATAGGGCAGGGTGGTACCAATTTGCCCGACAGGGATTATTATTTAAAAGATGATGCCCGCAGTGTAAAGATTCGGCAAGCCTATATGCAGAATTTAAAAACAATGTTCGCATTAGTTGGTGAAGATTCTACACTTGCAGATACAGATGGCCAGGAGGTGATGAAAATTGAAACCAATTTTGCTAAAGCTTTATTGCCAAGAGTTGAGCTTCGGGACCCATACAAAACTTATAACAAGTTTTCATTGAAAGACCTCTCTTCAACAACTCCAAATATTGACTGGGCTGCCGAAATGGAAGAACTGCAAATAAAAGGTGCCGATAGTGTTGTAACAAATAATCCTGCATTTTTAAAGACATTAGATAGTATGCTTACTGCCGTTCCACTGAGCAGTTGGAAAAGCTATTTGAGATGGACAGTTATAAGGAATGCGGCGCCATATTTAAGCAGTGCATTTGTAAATGCAGATTTCGAATTAAATAAAGCGTTGACAGGACAAAAAGAGCAAACTCCACGCTGGCAGAGGGTAAGTGGGTTAATTGATAGAACGCTTGGTGATATGATAGGACAACTTTATGTAGATAAATATTTCAAGCCTGAGGCAAAGGCTTACATGGTTGACCTGGTTACCAATATGCAAAACACTTTTGCGAATCGAATAAAGAAATTGGATTGGATGAGTGAAGAAACGAAGGTAAGAGCTTTGCAAAAACTTGATGCGTTTACTAAAAAGATTGCATACCCTGATAAATGGAAAGATTACCAGGGGCTCGTGATTGATAAAGATGATTTTTTTGGAAATGTTCATAATGCCAGTGTGTGGGCTTACAACTATATGACCAGTCGCATGGGAAAACCTGTTGACAGAACTGAATGGGGCATGACACCACCAACGATTAATGCTCAATACAGTCCAACAAATAACGATATTACTTTTCCTGCAGGCATATTACAATTTCCCTTCTTTGATTTTGGAGCTGATGACGCAGTAAACTATGGAGGCATTGCTGCGGTTATTGGCCATGAAATGACGCATGGGTTTGACGACCAGGGTCGCCAGTTTGATGCAAACGGGAATCTTAAAGATTGGTGGCAAAAAGAAGACGGCGATAAGTTTAAAGGAAGGGCCGATCAGGTGGCAAGCCAGTATGATGCTCTCACTGTATTAGACACCATCCATATAAATGGTAAACTAACTTTAGGTGAAAATCTTGCCGACCTTGGTGGTTTGAATATTGCATACGAAGCTTTTACTAAAACCAGTCAATTCAAAGAGGGTAAAAAGATTGATGGCTTTACGCCGCAGCAGCGTTTCTTTCTAAGCTGGGCGCAAGTATGGAGA
>JBDUEG010000089.1:0-11011 GCA_040002575.1 Ginsengibacter sp. | reverse complement strand
AAAATTAAGCCCAGGCCGATATAACGTATGCCCGCAAACTTTGCAACCGGCAGGTAGTACGCCATAGAAATATAAACAGCAATGCTAATGCTAATAATTATTGTAATCCAAATCAACGATAATGAATTTTTATCTGCATTCTGTTGATCGGTGTTCTTAGAACGCATAAGCCTATTGATCATAATTTCTGAAAAGGCCCAAACTATATAGGCTATCATAAAAACAAAATTCATAAAATTGATTTTTGAATAAATTACTTATATAGTAATGGTGAATAAATTGTATCTGCAAACCTATTGCAAACCCTGAAATTTTCCCCACTACAGGTTCTTCATATCTGTAATCATTTTCCAGGTAACCATAAGTGTCAATCAAACATTTTATAATATCTTTCAAATAATTTTAACCTTTATAAAAATACGAATGAGAAAGATTGCCTGTAGCATTTGCCTGCTATCCGTTGTTATATTTTTTGGAGGCTGTAAGAGTGATTCGAATGCACGGAAGGTGTTGCTTTTTGTGAAGACCAAAGGGTATCACCACGAGTCTATTCCTGCAGGTATTGCAGCCATAGAAAAAATTGGCAAGGAAAATAACTTTGCTGTGGATGTTGACTCAAATTCAAATGTTTTTAATGATGATGATCTGAAGAAATACAAAGCTGTTATTTTCTTAAGTACTACAGGTAATATTCTAAACAGTGATGAGCAGGTAGCTTTGCAACATTATATAGAAGCAGGTGGTGGATTTATGGGTATACACGCAGCAGCAGATGCTGAGTATAATTGGGCATGGTACAATAAACTTGTGGGGGCTTATTTTAAAAGTCACCCGGGAAATCCGAATGTAAGAAAGGCAACGGTGGTTGTTACGGACACGGCAAATATTGCTATGAAAGGTTTGCCGGAAAAATGGGAACGCACGGATGAATGGTATAATTACAAAAACATCAATGCAGACCTGAATATAATTGCGACACTTGATGAAGACAGTTATGAAGGAGGTGAGAATGGAAAAAATCATCCTATCGCCTGGTATCACAACTTTGATGGTGGCCGTGCTTTCTATACAGGCGGTGGTCATACAACAGAAAGCTATCGTGAACCTTTGTTCCTGCAACATCTTGCGGGAGGAATAAAATACGCTATGGGTGCAGATACCGCAAAACTTGACTATTCAAAAGCATATGCTGTAAAAGCTCCTGAAGAGAACAGGTTTACAAAAACCGTACTTACCAATGATCTAAATGAACCAATGGAAATTGCGGTGACAGAAACCGGTGTTGTGTATATGATAGAACGCTCCGGTAATTTTTATGCATACAAACCTGCTGATAATTCCACAAAGTTTATTCATAAATTTAAAGTACTGCCCGATACTAAAAAGGCTTTTGGTAATGGCTTATTAGGCATGACCATTGATCCTGATTTTTCCTCTAACAAATTCATTTACTTTTTCTATTCACCCGATTCATTGCCGACACCTATACACCAGAATATTTCAAGGTTCAGGATGATCACAGAAGATTCTATTGATATTGCTTCGGAAAAAGTAATAATACAAGTAGCTATAGACCCCGAAGTAAGTGCACATACAGGTGGTTCACTGGCATGGGATAAAAACAAAAATCTCTTTATTTCTTCAGGCGATAATACGGTCCCATTCGAATCAAATGGCTATGCGCCATTAGATGAAAGACCAGGAAGAAAAACATTTGATGCGCAACGTTCTGCAGCTAACGCAAATGACCTGCGTGGTAAAGTACTACGCATACATCCTGAAGCTGATGGCAGTTATACGGTACCTGATGGAAATCTTTTTGCAAAAGGAATGGAAGGTACAAGGCCCGAGATATATACAATGGGTTGCCGCAATCCTTACCGGATAGCTGTTAACCAGGCAACATCAACATTGTATTGGGGAGAGATTGGTCCGGATGCAGGAGAAGATTCCAAAGTTGATCCGCGTGGGTATGATGAATTCAACCAGGCAAAGAAAGCAGGTAATTATGGTTGGCCGTATTTTGTTGGCGATAGCAAACCTTATCATGATTCGGATTTTGCCACAAAGGCAATCGGCGTTTTGTTTGATATTAACGGCCCTGAAAATAATTCTCCCAACAACACAGGTCTGAAGAAATTACCAGCACCAACAAAAGCGATGATCTGGTATCCTTATGGCCTGTCTAAGGAGTTTCCTGATCTTGCTGATGGCGGAAGAGCAGCAATTGCCGGAGCATTTTATCAGTATAATAAAGCACTTGCAAAAAAGAACAGCATTCCCGAATATTATGACAACTGTTTGTTTGTAATGGATTGGATGCGCAACTGGGTATTTGCTATCCGCTTTGATGAGAATGAAAATTATAAACGCATGGAAGCATTCATGCCATTAACGGGAGATTTCAGAAGGCCAATTGATATGGAGATAACTCCCGAAGGAGTTATGTATGTATTGGAGTATGGTACTGTGTATGGAGCAGATAACGATGATGCAAGATTGGTACGTGTTGATTACAACGATGGCAACCGTGCACCCGTAGCCGAAATAAATGCAGATGATAGTATCGGTACAGTTCCGTTAAAAGTAAGTTTCAACAGTAAGAACAGTTACGATTATGATGAAGACGACGAGTTGAAATACGAATGGAAATTTGAAGGTGATAAAGTTGGCTCAACAGAAGCAAACGCAACTTACACTTTCCAGAATAAAGGCGTGTATAAAGTAACCTTGAAAGTAACTGATCCTTCTGGCCTAAGTTCACTTGATACATTAGAAATCAAAGCTGGCAATACTTTACCTAAAGTAGCCATCCGCACCACAGGTAACAGTTCATTTTATTTTGATGCGGCTTCACTGGATTACGCTGTAGATGTAACAGATAAAGAAGATGCAACCATTGATCCGCAGAAAGTACAGGTTAAGCTGGAGTATATACCTAAAGATGCAGGGGTTTGGAAAACGGTAAACGGTCGGCAGGTATTGCTAACGCCCGGCAAAGACATTATACAGGCAAGTGATTGCAAAGCCTGTCACCAGGTTGATAAATATGTGTTAGGCCCTGCATTTATTGACATTGCCAAACGTTATGAAAACAAACCGGAAATAATATCGAAGCTGGCAGGAAAGATCATCACTGGTGGCACAGGTGTTTGGGGGAATGTACATTACATGACGGCGCATCCGCAGTTAAGTAAAGAGAATGCTGCAATCATTGTAAAATATATTCTTTCATTGACAGAATTAAAAACGATAAACAGTTTACCTGCAAAGGGAACTGTAGCAATAAAACCGCCTGCAGGCAAACAAGCTGGCACTTATATATTATCTGCTGTGTACACAGATAATGGCAATGGTGTTGTTCCGTTAACCGGCATGCAGCAAATGCTCTTGCGTTCGCCAACAGTACAGGCAGCAAATGCAGATGTGTTTAGTGGCACTGAACGTTACGACAATAAACTGGGTGCTTCGAAGAATAAATCTTATTTCATTTTAAAAGCTATCGATCTCAAAGGAATCAAACAACTAACGTATAACTATGCTGCCAAAGGCAATGCTGCCACCATCGAAGTACATGCAGATTCATTAAATGGTACAGTTATCAGCACGCTCAATTACCAGCCAACCGGTGACTGGAATAAGTTTAAACAAGCAACGGCAACCACCACGGATACCAATGGTAAACATGACCTGTACTTTGTGTTTAAAAAAGAGGGCACTGTAGTTGATGAAGGACTATGCCTGCTTGACTGGATAAGGTTTGGAAAATAATGATATTGATAGCACTGGGGCGGAATTTTGGAGTTATTACTTCATATCTACAATCACTACCTGTATTATCCGGCAAGAAAAAACATAAGGTGTTTAACGCAGGCTGCCAGCCTATTCCTTCCGTTACTCTAATCATATGTCCGAATTAAATATCAAGTTCGAATTAGCACGCTGGTGAAGAGTTTCGTTTTGCAAAAGACCTAATTTTTTTTGTACAGCAGTGTAATCCTTCATTTTTATTTTGCTTTTCCATAAGCTCTTTTATATAAATTCTTAATGGGCCACGTCGTTATCCCTGCTCTTGCGAAAACAAGTTACTTATTGCCTTTTTTCCGCTAAATTTATTATCATAAAATATTTTACGATGAAAAAAGGCTTGACTTTACTGATGTTATTTTGCGCTGGCACTTTCCTGCTACATGCTCAAAACAAATATCCTGAGATTGATATTCCTTACACAAAATATGTGTTGGATAACGGGCTTACCCTTATCGTTCACGAAGATCACAAGTCACCGATAATTGCATTCAATGTATGGTACCATGTTGGCTCAAAAAATGAAAAGCCAGGGAAAACTGGTTTTGCACATTTATTTGAACATTTGATGTTTAACGGAAGCCAGCATTTCAATGATGATTTTTTTAAACTGATGGATAAGATTGGAGCTACCGAGATTAACGGCACCACCAATAACGACCGGACAAATTATTTTGAAGACTTTCCCGTGTCAGCATTAGATAAAGTTTTATGGGCTGAGAGTGATCGAATGGGCTTTATGGTTAATGCCATTGATTCAGCAAAATTAGCAGAACAGCGTGGTGTTGTTCAAAACGAAAAAAGGCAGGGGGAAAATGAACCTTATTCAGTATCCCAGGAACTTACGGCAAAAAGTACGTACCCTTCTGCTCATCCATATTCATGGACAGTCATTGGGTCTCTTGAAGACCTGGATGCGGCTTCGCTGGATGATGTTAAGGGATGGTTTAAATCACATTACGGCCCTAATAATTCCGTAGTAGTTATTGCCGGAGATATTAAGCCGCAGGAGGCATACGAAAAAGTAAAAAAATATTTTGGAGATATACCTGCATCTCCGCCGGAATCGAAGCAGGAAAAATGGGTTGCGAAAATGACTGGTACTCATTACCAGGTTGCACAAGATAGGGTACCACAAGCCCGACTGGAAAAAACATGGAATATCCCAGGCTGGGGAACAAAGGATGCCATCTTCCTTAATTTATTAACCGATGTTCTTACAAGTGGTAAAACATCGAGACTATACAAGCGGCTCGTTTACGATAGCCTGTTAGCCAGCAACGTTAATTCATACACAGATGATAAAGAAATTGCAGGTCAGTTTGTGATTTCAGCAGATGCAAAGCCCGGTGTTGAATTAGTTAAATTGAATGAAATAATAAACCAAGAGCTTAAGAAAATATTTAGCCAGGGCGTAACAACGGAGGAATTGGAAAGGGCAAAAACAAGATACTTTTCGAACTTTATAAAAGGAGTGGAACGAATTGGAGGCTTTGGAGGTAAATCAGATATTCTTGCATTATCAGCCACATACGGAGGTAGTGCTGACTATTATAAAACAATGCAAAAAATAATTAAATCGGCAACACCTGCTGATATAAAAAAATCGGCAAATGATTGGCTTACTGATGGTGAATATGTGCTGCAAATTGTTCCGTTCGGTAATTTTTCGACCATAGCAACAACTCTTGATAGAAACGAACAACCTTCAATTGGAGCCGCGCCTGTTGTTAAATTTCCGGATATAAATGAATTTACGCTGAGCAATGGATTAAAAGTATCACTGGTGACACGTACAGCCGTACCCGTTATAAATATGTCGTTGATGGTGAACGCTGGTTATGCGGCTGACCAATTCGGTTTACCTGGCCTTGCGCTACTTACCGGGAATATGATTACAGAAGGAACCAAAACAAAAACCTCTCTGCAGATAAGTGACAGGCTTGCTGATCTTGGCGCAAATTTATACGGCTATTCAAATCTTGATAATTCTTATCTCAATCTGAATGCGCTCAAAACTAATTTTGATGCCTCGTTAAACCTTTTTGCTGATGTATTGATTAATCCAACATTTCCTCAGAAGGATTTTGTTCGTGTGCAAAAAGAGCAGTTACTACGAATCAAACAGGAAGAGGCATCGCCTTTTTCAATGGGACTACGGCTGTTGCCAGGCTTATTGTACGGCAGCGGCCATGCGTACAGTAATTCATTTACCGGCTCCGGCACTACAGAGAGCGTAAATAAAATAAGCAGGAATGATGTAGTTAAATTCCATGATACATGGTTTGTTCCCAATAATGTTGTGCTGGTGGTTGTAGGAGATATAACCGCTAATCAATTAAAAACAAAGCTTGAAAATGCTTTCGCGTTATGGAAGAAAGGAACGGTACCAGAAAAGAATATTAAAGGTGTTGCCGTAGCAGACAAGCCTGCTGTATATATAATTGATAAGCCCGGTGCATTACAATCAATAATTCTCGCAGCAGAAATAAGTACTTCTGCAACAGATCCTGATTATGAAGCGCTGAAGATGACAAACAGGATTCTTGGCGGTGAATTCACCTCGCGGATAAACATGAATCTCCGTGAAAACAAGCACTGGTCTTATGGTGCGGGCTCTGTAAATCTTGATGCGAAAGGCCCAGGCTTCTTTGTAGGATATGCCCCTGTGCAAACAGATAAAACAAAGGAATCTATCACAGAGATGCTAAACGAGATGAGAAACTATATTGGCGATAAACCTGCTTCCGAGGAAGAATTCAAAAAAGTTCAAAATAATGCCGTATCGCAGTTGCCGGGTATTTGGGAAACTAACGATGCAGTAATGAACACCTTGCAGGATGCAATTACTTATAACAGGGGAAATACTTATCTAAGTAATTATGCGTCGATGTTACAGCATCTCAACATATCCGATATTCAAAAAGCTGCCGTAAAAATGATTAAGCCTAACAATCTGGTATGGGTAATTGTTGGCGACAGAGAAAAAATTGAAAAGGGAATTAAAGATCTTAAGTTGGGGCCAATAAAATATTTAAATGTAGAAGGAGAAGAAATAAAATAAATGGCCACATCTGTCGTGGAGCTTTGTTTGAGATATAATACCAAAAAGCAATCTCCGCCTAAAAAGTTTTAACCTTCAATTTGCAAATCGGAATGTCATCATAGTTCCGTCTTACAAATCAATTTCAGACTTACCTAGAAATGAGTTTCGATGTAGCCAACTGGTTCTATTATGCCCGAATTAAATATCAAATTTGAATTAGCAACAACTGGTGAAGAGTTTGATTTTGCAAAAGATTTATTCCAGCAATATGCAAAGTCACTCAGTATTGATTTGTCGTTCCAGGACTTTACTAACGAACTCAAAACGATAGACAAGCAATACAGCAAGCCAGGAGGCGCTTTGCTTCTTGCCTATGATAACAATGCGGCGATTGGCTGTGTAGCATTAAGAAAGTTTGATAGCGAAACGGCTGAACTAAAGCGAATGTTTATCAGACCGGAATATAGAAAACATAAAATAGGAAAGAAGCTTTTGGAACTAATCACTGAGATAGCCAAAGAATTAAATTACAAGAAGATGAGGCTTGACACCTTACCAGATATGGAGCAGGCACAACGCATCTATAAAGCATATGGATTTTATGAAATACCACCTTACAGATACAATCCAGTCCCGGGAACACTTTACATGGAAAAGGAATTATGAATAAATTTTATCAGCTAGATTTCGCATTCTTTATCCAATACATAAATTACTTTATCATAGTATTCTTTGGCTTTTTCCGCTGTCTCGCCAATACACACAAGGCCAAGTTTTCCATATTGGGAAAGAGCACCTACCAGATGAAATATGACTCCCTGTTGAGCCGCGCCATCATACATCAACGAATGGTACATAGCAATATCTATAAGATCACTCGGCGTTAAACCTTTATAGCATTCTTTGCAAACGTTGTCAGTGGAAAAATAAAATCTTTTGTTGCCGCTTGCAGTCAGGTACTCTCCTTTCTCTGCATTGTAAACACCGTCCGTTAAGAACTGTAGCATAAAGTAAGGATGCGTAGTGCCACCTTTACGAAGATTAATTTCAATGGCGTAGTGTATCCAATCGTTATCACGTTTCACTGAAATAAAATCGATAGCAAATCTTCCAAGCACTCCTTTTTTAGCCAGCACTTCTGCAATCTTCTTACCATCTGCAGCGAGAGAAATATTATATTCATCTGTTGCAGGGAAACTGGCGCCAATAAACTCCTGTCCATCATCGCCGCCCAACAGTTGATCGTGAGTGCTTAGCACTTCGATATTTCCCAAAGGTGTAATAAGACATTGTACGGAAGGAGATGTTTTAATTTCTGCATCGATAAACTCTTCCACAATACCACCCATCTCATGTACTTTTTCGAAAAAACCTTTTTCTGTAAGGCCCTTTGCGATGATCTTGAGATGAGTTGCCATGCTTTCATCGATATTCTTTTCAGTATTGGCATCAACACTAGTTTCAAAATGATAGACAGCATTGCCTTCTCCGCTGAATCCATCGTTCATCTTAACAACTGCTTTACGCAAAGCAGGATTGCTTTTTTTTAAATTTGCCAGGGAGTTTACAACATCCTCTCTTGTTCTTAAATCTTCAAAGCCGGCAGGTATGGAAACTGCGGCGCTTTTAAATATTTTTCTGCCACCTGATTTAGTGCCTTCATAAAATAAATCAGGGTCGGTACCAAACAAAGGAATGCCTAATTGAACTGCAAGTGTCTTCTCAAGGGATGTAACATTGAAACAGGTGAGATGCGCCTCATCAACATTTGAAATGTGTTGCCTTATACGTTCCACAAGCCGTGGACGCTCTAAGATTTTTTTGGTTAATGGCTTGGAAGATGAATCATAACAGCTAAGCATCGTAAGTCTTTGCCTTGCGTGGACGCCTGTGATACCTGGTAACAGATGCAGATAATAATCAATAATCAAATTATCGACCGGCACACTGGTTACATAGATAACTTTTGTAAGAGGCATACGCAACAGCATTAGCAGGCATAGCAATCTTTCCTCATAAAAGGTGTGACCCTTTATTTTAGATAGAATTTCTTCATCTAATGAAAACGAAGGAATGATGACAACAGTTCTTGGTGCAAGTTTATCCGGAAAAATATTTTCGAACTGCTGCCTTAAGCTTTTTTGTAAATCCAGGAACATAGCCTTTTCCTCTTCGGAGCCTGGAGAACAAATATCTTTTCCCGGGCTAAAAGTTTTTTTCAAAGTATGTGCATGGCTACCCATAATGAATTATTTATACTACATCCGGCAAATCTTTTTCACATGAAAAAAATTAAACGGTAAAATGTATAAGCAAATATCTTTTATTTTTCAAGGGCAATTCTTAAGGGCACACTATTTTTACCAAAAAAATAAATGACACATCAACAGGAACTTACTATCAAGATTATTCTTGATGCCTGGAATAACCAGGTTAGCAGGGCAGACAAATTTTTTGATATTTTTTCGGACGAACAACTACAGCAAGAAATGGCGCCCGGACGCAACACGGGGCTCTACATGCTAGGTCATCTCACAGCCGTACACGATGCATTATTTCCTTTACTAGATCTGGGAGAAAAAATGTACCCTGCGTTGGAAGAAGTTTTCTTAAAAAATCCCGATAAGTCAGGGATCGATAAACCAACGGTTAAAGATGTAAGGAGTTACTGGTCTGAGGTAAAAAATAAATTAGACCAGCGTATCAGCCAGGTCACGAATGAAGAATGGTTTTATAAACACACGTCTATAAGCGATGAAGATTTTGAGAAGGAGCCTCACAGGAATAAGCTAAATGTATTGATGACGAGAACAACGCATCTTGCATATCACCTCGGGCAATTGGCTTTTCTGAAAAAATAAATCCGGGACGGCAGATTTATCCTTTTAATAAATCAGTGATCATTCAGAGGTATTCCTCTTGCTTGAAATTCTTTCCAGTTTAAGTATTCAGGCGCCACACGAGTTTCTACCATGGTGATGCAATCGGTAACGGGACAAATAAGCTGGCAAAGATTACAGCCAACGCATTCCGTTTCTTTAATGGCGTAAGTATTGTAAGGATTCCCATGTGTAAGGCTTATAGCCTGGTGGGCAGCATCTTCGCAAGCAATGTAGCAGAGGCCGCAATGAATGCATTTATCCTGGTTGATATGGGCGACATGATGGTAATTAATGTCAAGGTCTTCCCAATGAGTGAGTGTGGAAACGCTTTTGCCAATGAAATCATTAAGTGCTGCGAAACCCTTTTCATCCATCCAATTATTAAGGCCTTCACATAAGTCTTCAATAATTCTAAAGCCATGCTTCATTGCGGCAGTGCATACCTGCACATTGCTGGCACCAAGCAGCATAAACTCCACGGCATCTTGCCAGTTACTAACGCCACCGATACCCGAAACAGGAACTTTATTAGTAACCTCGTCCTGGCTAATCGTTGCTAAGAATTTTAAAGCAATCGGTTTTACTGCTGGTCCGCAATAACCACCAAAAATACTTTTGCCTGCAACGTAAGGATTTGGAACAAAAGTATCAAGGTCTATCCCGGTAACAGATTGAATCGTGTTGATAAGAGAAAGGCCATTCGTGCCGGCTTCTACACATGCTTTACCGGTAGGAACCACTGAATGTACATTGGGCGTAAGCTTTGTAATTACCGGGATAGTTGCAGCTTCCATTACCCACTCTACAACCATCCTCGCAATCTCCGGATCCTGTCCAACGGTAGCACCCATGCCCCTTTCGGTCATACCGTGAGGACAACCAAAATTTAGTTCCAGGCCATGTGCGCCGGTATCTTCTACCCTTTTTATTAATTCATGCCAGCTTTGTTTATCATTATCCGCCATTAAAGAAACCACCATCGCACGATCAGGAAATTCTTTTAGTACTTCTTTTATTTCTCTTAAGTTTAGATCAAGCGGCCTGTCCGAAATCAGTTCGATATTATTAAATCCCATCACCCTGGCTCCGTTGAAATTTACCGCAGAATATCTTGACGAAACATTTTTCACTTGCGTGCCAAGCGTCTTCCAAACCACTCCACCCCAGCCGGCTTCGAATGCCCGTAATACGTTTATCTTTTTATCCGTTGGCGGTGCACTTGCCAGCCAGTAAGGGTTAGGAGATTTTATATTGAGAAAATTTGAGTTTAGGTTTG
>JBDUEG010000088.1:0-11053 GCA_040002575.1 Ginsengibacter sp. | reverse complement strand
AAAGTAGACGGCACAATGCTCGCCGAGTTTTCTTTGGAAGTAACATATCGTTCTACCTCATCCAATACAGATAATTGCATTGTTGCTTCGGCAACTTTTTGACTGTTATCACCTACGTTTTGAAGATACATTTTTCCTTGCTCCGTTAAATCGACTATTCCTTCGCTTGATTTATAATTTTGAATTTGCTTCTCCACCGAATTAAGTTCATCCGAAACTACTATTAGCCTTTCATTTACAAAAGCGATGGTATTCTTTGCAAGCTTATTTTTATAATTAATAGAACCTTCGGTATATTTTTCAAGAAGTGTATTTAAAATGTCTTCTCCTCTTTTAGGCAATTCATCAGCAAGAGTAAGATTAACAATGCTGGAAAGCTTACTTGAATTGGCTACATCAAGCCTTGAGAGAAAAATATTAGTGACGACCTTGGGATCTAATAAAGAAAAATAAAAAGAATCCTCCGCAGGCTTTATCAAATGACTATTTACTATAAACTTAAAATTTCCATAAGGAGTGTTTACAAATGAATCAAGAGCATACGCTTTTTGATCAATGATTACATTTCTTTTCACTGAGTCATAGTGAAAACCTACTTTTTCAACCGGTGTTAATTTTAAAGGTTCCTTTGCAACTATTGAAATTGGTGAAGTACTGTAAGCTGACGCTGTGTTGGCCTCATGTATGGGCGCATATAAAAGCAATGAATCCACCACCTGGTCCATTAAATCCCTTGCATGTAAAACCTCCAATTCGTTCTCTACTATTTTTTTCGACGACAGTAAATTAAGAGATTCAACCATGCTGTTTTCGTCTGCCCCCTTTCTTTCATCTGTAATAAGAACCGTTGCAGTTATTTCATAAACTGGTGTTGCAAAGCTTAGGTACAAAAAAGCACCTATTAAAAAGACTATCACTAATAAGAAGAATAGAGGCCAAAAAGGTAGATATTTATTTTTGAGATCCTCAAAAAGCGTAGTGTTTGAAATTTCTGATTTTGGTTGTACTACATTCATAAATCTTTCCTTTTTCTGCTACTTATTATTAATTCGCGTAAAGATTATGGCCAAAAGCGATAAGCCACTTAATACTATTGGCAGGTTTTGCCTCAAAGGTGTTGAACTTGCAATTTTTGTTTTATTCGGTTCAACATAAAGTATGTCATTAGATTTAAGGTAATAATATGGCGAATTAAAAAGCTCACTATTATTTAAATTAATTCTTTTAATTAATCTTTTACCATTCTCATCTCTTATAAGTGTAACGTTATCTCTTCTGGCATAAATAGTAAGGTCGCCAGCCATACCTAAGGCTTCCAATAAAGAAATTTTTTCGTTTGGAACAGCAACCACTGTAGGTCTTAGAACCTCACCAAGCACTGTCACTCTAAAATTGAGATGCCTGATAGTAACAACAGGATCTATCAGTAATTTCTTATCAATCAGTGATGTTCTTAAATCCTCAGTGAGTTGTTTTTTTGTAAGGTCAGCAACCTTCAACTTTCCAAGCACAGGAAATTGTATATAGCCATCCTTATCTACCAGGTAACCTCCGGTTTGACTTGAAGTAGATACTGTTAGATTATTGTATGCCTTATCTGCATCGGGGTTAGCACTTGTTACAGCGATACTCAAAATATCACTGGATATTATTTTTTGTTCTTCATCCGGGATAATATTCAGTGATTGATCGGGAACATTATTAAAATATACTGCCTCTCTTGAAGTTACACACGAGCTGCAAACACATGCTGAAATAAACAGGCAAAAAAAGAACTTCAGAGCAGTGTTAAAATCTATTTTCATAATGTAAATTAAGCTGAGCTATAATATTTCAATGATGGGTTACAAATGGCTCCGGGCTACAGGCGACAAAATTGTTTGGAAAAAGAAAATGCAAGATAATACATTCTTTTTACGGATATAGTTGAGAAGAATTTGAGGCCGTATGACATACTATTACTTACTTATCGGTTTAAAGAAACTTCCGCAATAAGCTAAAAATAAACGGGAAATCCAATAGGCACTTCTAATATTTATATTAAATTTAAGAGCCCCACTGGCAAGTAGAAAAGCAATAGATTTATTAGCATGATGTTTTTTATACAGCTTATAAGAAGATTTAGAATAGCTTATTGAGAAATTTTTTTTCGCAAGGTGTTTCAATTTTTTCCTTTCCGCTATGGGAAGATAATTTTGTACAATGTCAATTACATTAGACAGATCGCGGAAATTTTCGCCAGATAAAATTGATCTGGTTGAAATATTAGAATTATGCCCACCACGGTATGTGGCAAGGCATTTTGGAGAATAGGCAACTTTGTATTTCGATGCAATACGTATCCACATTTCCCAGTCTTCGCCGTAATGCACGGCAAAAAAACCTCCCAGCTTTTCATAAACCTCTCTCTTTACAACTACGGCTGGTGGTTGCACCATTTGCCTGGATGCAATTCTTTGCAGCCAGTTATTTAAAATTCCAGGAGTAGGAAGTAAATTAAGCGAAGGAGGGGATTCTACTTCGTTTTCATCAATCCAGTTGAAGTTGGTAATAGCACTTCCGATTCCAGCATATTTATCAACAAGATTTTTAATCTCCTCATAGAAGCCTTGCTTTACCAGGTCGTCTCCGTGAAGCAAGTGAATATACAAACCATATGAACGGTTTAAACAGGTTTCAAAATTTCTGAGGCTGCCACGGTTTTCAGGTTGTTTAAAAAATGAAACCCTGCCCTTTCCCACCTGGTTAACTAATGCGGCAACATCGCCATCGGTGCTGCAATCATCAATCACTTCTATTTGCATCATATCTCTGCCAGGATCCTGAGCTAGTACGCTTTCAAGCGTATATTTCAGATATTTTATGCAATTATATGAAGGTATCATCACCGAAAACAATGGGCGGTGTGCAATTTTTGTAACAGGTAAAATTTCAGGAGGTGCTTTAGGAATGCGTTCATGCACAATTGTAAGCTTAAAATAAATTTATAAGTTGACAGTAACTAAATCGATTCAATTAATTTAGAGATCTTTTCGCCACTGGTTTTCCAGTTTAGTTCCGTACGGTACCTTTCATAAGAATCAAAGCAAAGTCGCTGATAGGCATTATTGCTCTCCCTTAATTCCGTGATGTATTTAACTGAGTTTTCAACAAAGTCGACATGTTGGCTTACCATGCCGTTCACGCCATTTTCGATTATGCTAACATGACCGCCTACATTAGAAACAAGACAGGGCACACCAAAGGCATTTGCTTCTGAGAAAGAGACTGGCGTGCAATCTGCCAGGCTAGGTAGTATCAGGAAATTACTGTCAGCAATAACAGCCGAAAGCTCTTTTTGTCCTGCTGCTGTTGCCTTGGAAATGTAGCCATGGTTTATAATATGTTGCTTATTGAGGTTCGATGGCAAATGTTTAATTCCTGCAATATGCAAGGTTGCCGGGATACCTGATCTATTCAGCGTTTCTGTAACATTTAATGCGTATTGCCCTCCCTTTCTCTCCCAGTCTACACCTAAAAATAAAAGGTTCACATGGCTATTAATGTCACGTTTTTTGATAATTTGACTCACTTCCTCGGTGCTGGGAGTATAATCAAGGTTAGCTCCAAAAGGCACGATAAAAATCTTCGAAGGATCTGCGTTATAGTCATTAATAGCAGAGTTAGCTGCCCACTTGGAAGTGTAAATAAGTAAATTGGAATTGTCTATAGCCTGCTGGTCTATTTGCTTTCCATCTGCAAGGCAGGCTTTGGTAAAACGGCTATATTCCGGATAGAATTTTAGCAAGGCTTCGAGTGTAGCATCGGCATACAAAATCGTTTTTAAATTTTTGTTCAGGTGCGCTAAAATAACAGTGTTGGGCGAAAGTATAGGTGTACCGGGCTTCACTTCTTTATGAATAATCTTCGCGTAGTTTTGAGATACTGAAGTATTAAACCGCGGGGAATAAGTCTTCTCCCAAATTCTCTTAGTGTAATGCTTTTTTAGAAAATGAAATAGTGGATTAGGCAAACTTAAATCACTCAAACGGCTCATATCAAACCCGGCCTGGTCAAGCATCTTTCCATAATAGACACCAAGGCCAGACCAATTATGAATATTTTTTGAATCAAAATCCGTTGCGTATACGAGTTTCATTAAGTCATTTTGTATTTCCAGGTGCAGCTTAAAATCAAATTTATCTCTTTAATGCTTTATAACTTATACAAATCATTTGAATGTTGGAACAAACAATATCAAGGATCAAAGAATCAAAAGAATCATAAAACCAGCAAACTATACTTTTAAATTCTTATAAAAAATACTTTGATATTTTTACAGCAACTGAAAAGTTAATTTGAATTTGGAAAAATGACCGCATTTGTTTAGATAAATACTTATTGCGTACAACGTTGATTCTATAAACGATATTTTATAATGGTTGGAAAACTGATAATTTATAAGACAAAGAAAAACAATTCCATCATTAATGCAAAAAGCTCAATTAAAATGGCAATGGGAAATTACTTCCCGTACAAGCTATCGCATAGAAGACATAAAAGCGCTGTGGTCATACCGGCATTTTTTATTCAGTTTAGTAAGGAGGGAATTTTTACTCAATTACCAGCAAACGGTGTTAGGCCCCTTCTGGCTTATTTTTCCTCCTCTAGTTACCCTGGTAACCTATATTTTGGTCTTCAATAAAATGGTTGGCATTTCTACAGGAACCATACCGCCCGTTCTTTTTTACTTTTCAGGAATAGTTCTATGGAACTTTTTTAGTGATTGCTGGAGTGGCACTTCCACAACTTTTAAAGAGAATGCGCATTTATTCAGTAAGGTTTATTTCCCAAGGATCATTATTCCGGTGTCTCTCGTTTGTACACATTTCCTTCGGTTTCTATTACAATTTATTTTCCTGCTGTGTATAGCCGGCTTTTATATTTTCTTTAGAGATTTAAAAGTTGCGTTCAATTTTTGGTTGCTTGTGTTACCACTTGCTATTATATGTGTCGGTCTTATAGGGCTTGGAATGGGATTATTATTTTCGGTACTTACAGCAAAATATCGTGACATAAGTAACCTGGTAACTTTAGGAGTAAGACTCTTAATGTTTGTAACGCCGGTAATTTATCCGTTGACTTCTATTCCTCAAAGATGGCGAATATTGGTTGAGATTAATCCACTTACATCCTTTTTTGAAATTTTCAGAAAGGGCTTACTTGGAGAAGGAACGGTTAATTTAGGAATGTTTCTTTATAGCTTTTTGTTTACAATTTTTATTTCGTTCGGGGGTTTAATGATTTTTAATAAACAAGGCGACAAACTTATAGATGTTGTATGATGCAACCTGAATTAAAGGAGGTAATTGAAGTAGATCATTTGTCAAAGTTATATAAGCTTGGAACGATAGGAACCGGCTCTCTTCGCCAGGATTTTCAATATTGGTGGAACAAATCTGTGTTGAAAAAACCAAACCCTTTCTTTGATTTGCAAAACGATGAATCATCTCTTGACCAGAAAGACTTTATATGGGCTCTGAGAGATATAAGTTTCAAAGTGAATAAAGGTGAAGCGCTTGGCATTATAGGAAGCAATGGTTCGGGCAAATCGACTTTGCTAAAAATTATATCCCGTATTGTACGGCCTACACACGGAGCCGTAAAGGGAAATGGTAAATTAAGCAGTTTGCTTGAAGTGGGCACAGGCTTTCATGAGGAGCTTACCGGAAGGGAGAATATTTATATAAGTGGATACACGCTTGGAATGAAAAAGGAAGAGATACGCCGTAAGTTCAATGAAATCGTTTCCTTCTCCGGTGTGGAAAAATTTATAGATACTCCCGTAAAAAGATATTCATCAGGAATGTATGTACGGCTGGCCTTTGCGGTAGCGGCACACCTTGAACCGGATATATTAATTGTTGACGAAGTATTAGCTGTTGGCGATTCAGACTTTCAGAAAAAATGCCTGAGTAAAATGAGAGAGGTATCCCAGTCTGATGGAAGAACCATACTTTTTGTAAGCCACAGCATGCAAGCTATTAATAACCTTTGCGACAGGGCACTGTGGCTTGACCACGGCGTAATGAAAGAAATTGGAAAGACATCTGTTGTGGTTAATAAGTATATTTCGAATGTTCAAAAGTTAAACATTCAGCAAAGCTGGAATACTCCGGAAGAGGCTCCGGGGAATGACAACCTGAGATTCAAGCACGTAGAATTAATACCTCAGCAGTTAGCGCCCGGCGCACCACTGGATATAAGAACACCTTTTACGGTGAAGTTTCAATTCTGGAACTTTCTGGATAATGTTCAGCTGAACTCAGGATTGGTTCTTTTTGCTTATTCGGGGGAATGTATTTTCGATTTGCTATCCCCAATAGCATTGTGCAATAAAGGTATAGTAGAGGGAGAATGTCACATACCAGGTAATTTTCTTAATGATGGTCCATATTATATTTCAATAAACGTTGTACGGGATACTTCAGTTCCGTTATTCAATTTTGAAGAGTGTCTTTCATTTGAGCTTGAGGATTACCGTGGAGGGTTACAGTATTATGGCAAGTGGTGGGGCGCAGTGCGGCCGCAATTCCCTTTTCAACTTGCACAAAAAGAGTTTATTGTCCTTTAGCAATGAAGAAATTCCTGCCTTATAATATTGTCCATATAGATCTCAATGAACTGGAAGACCCTGTCGTTCCTGAAAAATACCTTACCGGTAACTATATAGTTATTTGGCTAAAAGAAATTGCTCTGGGACAATTTTTTCTTGAGCCTGATGTAATAATGGATGGTAAAGAGTTTAAAAATAAAATAGCTTCAGAAATAATTAAGACAATTGAGCACTACGAGAAGGAAATAACATATGATTTCGCGGACAGAAAAACCTGGCTATTTAATCATAGCATTGCAAAGTGGCAGATTAGGTTGGACAATATTTTTGGAGGTGAAATGTCTAAAGATCTTCCACCGACCGTACCCATCTCAGTTATTGTATGTACGCAAAACAGGCCCGACTTCCTGGAGCAATGCCTTTCATTTTTACAAAATTCGGTTTGCAAGCCAGCCGAAATAATTGTTGTGGACAATGGATCGCAAAATGTTGAAACCTATAATTTAGTTACACAATTTGAAAATGTAACTTATGTAAAGGAGCAAAGGCAAGGCTTAAGTATCGCACGCAATTCCGGAATAAAAAAAGCCAGTTCATCTATAGTAGCATTCACTGATGATGATGTCAAAGTGCATCCTTTGTGGACTTACAGAATATGGGAGGTTTTTCAGCAAGATAATATTACTGCAACCACAGGGCTTGTAATAGCTTCGCAGCTTGAAACGGAAGCTCAATATATTTTTGAAAAGAACTGGAGTTTTAATCGCGGGTTTGTAGAGAAAATGTATGAGACAGAATATTTTGAAAAAACTTTAAGAAATGGCCCGCCAGTCTGGGAAATAGGAGCCGGTGCAAATATGGCTTTCAAAAAAGCCGTGTTTGAAGAAGTGGGATATTTTAATGAGTGTCTTGGTGCAGGCGCTTCAGGCTGCAGTGAAGACTCTGAAATGTGGTTTAGGATTTTGGCACACGGACATAACATCAGGTACACTCCAAAAGCCATTGTTTTTCATCAACATCGTAAGGATTTGCAATCTTTAAAAAATCAAATTTTTAATTACATGCAAGGTTTCACGGTTGCAGCGCTCTTGCAACAAAAGCAATTTCCCAGGGCCGCTTACAAGAGGCACATATTCATGAACCTTCCCCGCTATTATTTTTCTTTGATCAGGAAGGGGTTTCCTTTTTATCGTGCAAAGTTTCAGACGCTACCTTCTGAAATGAAAGGAGTGATATCAGGGCTTCGTTATTATTATAAAAACTTACATAAGCTAATGCATTCATTAAGGAAATAAATATGAGTAAGCACCTCCCTGAAATCCCTCTTATTTCAGTTATTATTCCTTGTTACAACCATGGCCACTATTTACAGGATGCATTTGATAGCCTGTATTCTCAGGATTACCCTAGCCTTGAAATAGTTGTAGTGGATGATGGCTCTACAGACAATACAAAAGCTGCAACAGAAAAAAACAAAAGCGTAAAATATATTTATCAAACGAATAAAGGCCTTTCTGCGGCAAGGAATACGGGTATAAAAAACAGCCAGGGAGACCTGCTCATATTTTTAGACGCTGATGATTGGCTATTACCAAACGCGATCGATACAAATTTAAAATTCCTGAAAGATCATCCGGAATCCTCTTTCGTATCTGGGGGATACCGCCTGGTGTTTGCAGATGCAAAAACAAATACAGACACTGCATATAAGGTAGACACGGATCATTACCTTCATTTTTTAGAAAGCAATTATATTGGCATGCATGCAGCTGTTATTTACCAGCGATGGGTTTTTGATGAATTTAAATTTGATGAGAACCTGCGCTCTTGCGAGGACTATGATTTGTATTTAAAAATATCAAGAAAATATCCTGTCTTCCATCATACCCAAATTATCGCAGCTTATAGGATGCATGATTCCAATATGTCATCAAATATTCCCATGATGCTAAAGGGAGTTTTGAAAGTTTTAGGAAACCAACAAATAAATCTCACGACTCCTCAGCAAAAAGTATCATACAAGATCGGAGTTTATAACTGGAAAAAATATTATTGCGAAGAGCTTTATGAAAAACTTCATGAAACTAAAAGGAGTGCTTCAACTGCTGAATTACTAATTTTGACTCAATATTATCCATTTCTCGCAACAAAGTATTTAATAAAAAGGAACTACGCGATGATCAAAAATATCCTCAGGAAAGTGAGATCACAAGAGAGTAAAAGTTTTATAAGCCGGCCGGGCGTCAACAATCTTTTGCCAGCGCAAGGAAGCATTAATGCCGGCGATTTCAACAGGCTTACTCCATTCAGTACCGAGTTTGGATATGATAGGGGCGGCCCAATAGACAGGTATTACATTGAGAATTTTTTGAAAGGCAGCCAAGGTCTTATAAAGGGCCGGGTACTGGAAATTGGGGATAATGAATACACATTACTTTTTGGAGGCAGCCAGGTTACAACAAGCGATATTTTGCATGTAGATGAAAGTAATAAAAGCGCCACGTTTATTGGCGATATCAGCAATGCACCACAAATTCCTGGCGATATATTCGATGCCATTATACTTACACAAACGCTCCATTTAATTTACAATTTTAAGGATGCCCTTAATACGTGCTATCGTATTTTAAAACCGGGTGGAGCTTTATTACTAACGGTGCCGGGCATCACTCCAATTGATCATGATGAATGGAAAGAGACGTGGTATTGGTCTTTTACAGATAAAGCCCTGAAAAAGTTAATGCCTGAAGCCTTCCCTGGTGGCAACTGTGAAATAAATTCTTTTGGGAATGTGCTTATTGCTACGGCATTTTTATATGGCCTGGGTTTACCTGAAATAGATAAGGCCAAACTGGATTTTAATGATCCGCATTTCCAGGTAATAGTTACCGCAATTGCAACTAAGGCAATACGATGATATTAAATCCTCTTTATCAAATTAGTAAGTTTTTTCAACATAAATCGATAGTGCTGATGTATCATCGTATTGGGGATTCGGAAGCAGATACTTGGGATATTGCCGTTAGTCCTGAAAATCTTGAAGAGCAATTAATGGTTTTAAAAAAGACAAAAAAAGTTGTTCCCTTAAAAAGCCTGGTGAGAGGGATCCGGAATAAATGGATAAAGAAAGACAGCATTGCAATAACATTCGATGACGGTTATGCTGATAATTTTTACGTAGCAAAACCTTTGCTTGAAAAATATCAACTTCCCGCCACTTTCTTTATTCCTTCAATAAACATCGGCCAGCAAAAAGAATTTTGGTGGGATGAGCTTGAACAAATTATCCTTTATACAGAGAAACTTCCCTCATCAATATCAATTACTATTAATGATGCTGATATAGAAGTTGACCTTTGTGAAGAATGTATATTAACCGCGAAGAACAGGCTGAAACAAATCGCATGGAAAGCCTATGAACAGCCGCCACCAACATTGCGTTGTAAAATGTTTTTTGCGATATGGGAGGCACTTAAGCCTCTAAATGATGAACAGCAACAGGATTATTTGCAGACGATCAGGTCCTGGGCCGGATGTACGATTTCCGCACGTAAAGAATATCAATGCATGTCAATCGGTGAATTAAAAAAATTAGCAGAAAATAAACTGTTCACCATTGAAGCGCATTCAACAACGCACCCTGCATTGGCCTTTCATGATAAAAGTTTCCAGGAAAAAGAATTGTTTGAGAATAAACGTTTTCTTGAAGATGTAGCAAGTAATAAAATTGAGACGCTTGCCTATCCTTACGGAAGTTATAATACTGATACGATTAAAGCAGCAATTAATGCTGGTTTCACCTCCGCATTCACAACAGACGAAGAGAGCGTTTCTTATAAAACAGAAAGGTTCCGCATTGGCAGGTTCCAGGTTAAAAATGAGGACTCAATTAATTTTGGAAAGAGCATAGAAAGATGGTTAACTATGTAATTCAATGGAAAAAAATACATCTCTTAAAGTATCTGTGATTACGTGCTTTTATAATGTTGAAAGCTTTATAGATGAAACCGTCAAAAGTGTATTGAAGCAACAATTTACTAACTGGGAACTGTTATTAATTGATGACGGATCGAGCGACGGCAGTACAAAGATTGCAAAAAAGTATGCGCTTCAATTCCCCGAAAAGATTTTTTATTATGAACATGAAGGCCATAAAAATTATGGCCTTAGTTACAGTCGTAACGTGGCGATCAGCAAAGCAAATGGAGAATTTATTTCATTTCTTGACGCCGATGATGTGTGGTTGCCAGCCTATCTTTCTCACCAGGTAGAAGTGATGAGCAACAATTCTTCATGTGCCATGGTATGCGAGGCAACGGAGTATTGGTATAGCTGGAATAACCCAAAGGAAATTGATACCATTACTAATATAGGAACCACACAGGATTTACAATATTCACCGCCGCAGCTGATGGTGAATTTATATCCATTAGGGGAAGGTAATGCACCTTGTGTATG